>NZ_BDLQ01000125.1:72450-84274 GCF_002049255.1 Carboxydocella sp. ULO1
CTGGCATCCGGACAAGGCTGTCATCTGGTGGGATGCTGTGCAGAAGAAATGGGTCGGCCATGACGTGCCTGACTTCAAGGCGGTAATTGGCCCCGATGATCCG
Organism: Carboxydocella sp. ULO1; assembly: GCF_002049255.1. Taxonomy (NCBI): domain Bacteria; kingdom Bacillati; phylum Bacillota; class Clostridia; order Eubacteriales; family Clostridiales Family XVI. Incertae Sedis; genus Carboxydocella; species Carboxydocella sp. ULO1. The sequence continues at coordinate 72,554 of NZ_BDLQ01000125.1, forward strand.
GCCTTCCTCAATCCCTTTATCATGCAGGATGACGGCAAGGCCTGGCTCTTCGCCAAGGATAAGATGAATGAAGGACCTTTCCCGGAACACTATGAGCCCTGGGAGAGCCCGGTTCAGAATCCATTCTCCAAGGTACAACTGAACCCGGTTGTCAAGGTCTGGGAGCCGGATAAACAATCCGATCCGGCCAAATATCCCTATGTGGCTACCACCTATCGCTTCTCAGAGCACTGGCAGGCCGGTCAGATGACCAGAAACCTGGAATGGCAGGCGGAACTGGTACCGGAGATGGTGGTGGAAATCGGGGAAGCTCTGGCCTCTGAACTGAAGATCAAGGATGGGGATATGGTAATCGTGGAAAACAGCCGCGGCCAGGTCAAGGCAAGGGCTATGGTCACAAAACGTTTCCGCCCCCTGACGGTGATGGGCAAGACCATTCATCAGGTAGGGATGCCCTGGCACTTTGGCTATCAGGGGCTGATTACCGGTGATATTGCCAACAAGCTGACCCCGCATGTAGGGGATGGCAATACCATGATTCCCGAATACAAGGCCTTCTTGGTCAATATAAGGAGGGCGGAGTAGAATGGCAGAGAAACTTAGCATGTTTGTCGACCTGACCCTTTGTGTCGGCTGTCGGGGCTGTCAGACTGCCTGCAAAAGCTGGAATCAGTTGCCGGGGGAGAAGACGGCCTATTACTCAGGTTTGCAATCCATGCCGGATACCACGCCTCATACCTATAATTTGATTAAATTCAAGGAAGTTGAAGAAAATGGCCAGGTGCAATGGTTTTTCTTCAAAAGGCAATGTATGCACTGTACAGAAGCGGCCTGTATCAAGGCCTGCCCGGAAAATGCCCTCAGCCACACCGAAACCGGAGCGGTGGTCAGGGATTACGACAAATGCATTGGCTGCGGCTATTGTGCTAAATATTGTCCCTTCGGTATTCCCAAAGTGGATGAGGGAGTGCAGAAAATGGGCAAGTGCACTCTTTGCTTTGACCGGGTAGCGGAAGGATTGACCCCGGCTTGCAGTAAAACCTGTTCGCCCGGAGCTGTCCAGTTCGGGGAAAGAAGCCAGCTGGTCAGCAAGGCAAAAGCCCGGCTGGAAGAAGTAAAGCAATTATATCCCGAAGCCAACTTGTATGGATTAGATGAGCAATTCCTGGGCGGGACCAATGTTTTCTATCTCCTGCCTAAAGCACCGGAATTTTATGATTTGCCCAAACAGCCATCGGTTCCGGCCATTCTCACCACCTGGAAGGATGTGATCCAGCCCATCGGCAAGGCTTTACCTCTGGCTGCCCTGGGAGCTGTGGCGGTCAGCGCCTTCCTCACCCGGATTCGGGAGAATAGCCATTCTGTAGATAAAGGAGGGAAAAGCCATGGCGCCTAAAAGCGGGGAAAAGGTTTTACGCTTCGGGGCGGTGGCCCGGTTTGCCCACTGGTCCCATACAGTGACATTCCTGCTCCTTGCCTTTACTGGCATGTTGATTTACATGGATGTCCTGGACTTCCTGGCACCTCTATTCGGAGGCATGCAAGGGGCCCGGCTTCTGCACCGGATTGCAGCAGTAGGGTTTATTGTCCTGCCGATTCTCTCGCTGTTTGCCAATCCGGCAGGTTTCAAAGAATGGATGAGCCATGTTTTTCGCTGGGGTGCCAATGATTTCGCCTTCTTTGGTGCCTTTGTCAAAGAGTTTTTTGGAGCTCATGTCGAAGTACCGCCCCAGGGCCGCTTCAATGCCGGTGAAAAGGTTAACTCCTTGCTGCAGCTGGTAGGTTGCACTTTGTTGGCTATCAGCGGGTTGATCCTCTGGTTCCCCCAGGGCTTCAGCCAGGGAACCCAGCAACTGGCCCTGATCGTTCATGATCTAGCTTTTGTCCTGACCTTTACAGCTATGATCGGTCATGCCTATTTGGCTCTTTTTCATCCCAAGACCAACGAGGCTATCAACGGTATGTTGAGCGGTTATGTGGATGCGGAATTTGCCAAAAGCCATTACCCCCTGTGGTATCAGGAGATCAAGGGGAAAATGCGGGGCTAACCCTGCCGGGGAGGGTATTACCCTCCCTTGTTTTTTCCTTCTGTTTATGCGATAATTATAAAGAAAGGTTAGGGATGTCTAATGCAGGAATTAGTGCAGGTAGTTAAACGAATTCTGGCTTTTGCAGAAAATCAGCTCCCGGTCAGTCTACAGGTAGAACTGGCAGAAAGTATGGAGGGACAGCCTTTTTTGCTGGCCGATTGCCGCTGGCAAGCAGATGCTGATGACTGGCGCCAGTATTTACTGGGATGGCAGGCATTTTTACAGGAACTGAAGCCGGAGAAAAAGGAGGACTGGCAGCGGTTATTTCAGGAATTCCTAACCATGGATATAAATGGCCTCTGGGCCTATCAACCCGGGCAAACGGAGGCTGCCTGGGTGCGAACCTTGATTTTCTATCCAATCCTTAAACAACAAAAAGAAATGCTAAAAAAGGAATTGGAAACTAAAAATAATATCGCCCACTGTCCTCTCTGTGGCAGTATCCCTTTGCTGGCAGTACTGAGCGGACCAGGTGGGGCCAGACAGCTGGTTTGTGGCAGTTGCACTACCCGCTGGGATTATCCTGCTCTTGCCTGTCCGGCCTGTGGTAATCGCGACCATGAGACCTTGTATTACCGCAAGGCCGAGGAACTGCTGGGCTGGCAACTGGATAGCTGTAGGAAGTGCGGATATTCTTTAAAGGTTCTGGATTTGCGCACTGGCAAGCAGGATGTCCATCCCTGGTTGCTGGATGCTGAATCAATAGCGCTCAACTTTGTCAACCAGAAGGAGGAATAAGTCTCATGTTTGGTTTTATTGGCGGTCTGGGTATGCCGGAGTTAATTGTCATTCTGGTGCTGGCACTGATTATTTTTGGCCCGGGTAAATTACCGGATGTAGGTAGGGCTCTGGGGAAAAGTATCAATGAGTTTAAGCGGGCCTCCCGGGAAGTGCAAAAGGAAATAACCGAAGCGGTAAAGGATGAGCCCAAATCGGAAGGAGACAGCAATAAGACTGTCGGCTAAGGCTGACAGTCTTTTTTCTAAGCAGGAATTTTTTGATGGAGATTGAATATATATATCTATGTGTCCAAGCAGTTGACGAGAAGAAAGGATGCAACTATTTAATGAATACCTGGAATATTTTTGGTGAAATCAGTAGTGATTTGCAACTGGTAGAGAAGGAGCTGCAGGAAGCAGTAAAAGGGCCAATTCCTGTCCTGGAGGAGGCCTCTTCCCACTTGCTGGCAGCGGGAGGGAAACGTTTGCGTCCTGCTTTTGCCCTGATTTCGGGCAAGTTTAGCAATTATGATCTCAAGAAAATGATACCGCTGGCGGTGGCTTTAGAGCTTATACATATGGCCTCTCTGGTCCATGATGATGTGATTGATGCCTCGAGCACAAGACGCGGTCTACCTACTGTGCGGGCCAAATGGGGCAACAGGATGTCCATGCATGCCGGCGATCATATTTTTGCCCGTTCCTTGCAGTTGATTCATAGTATCGGTAACAGGGAAATAAGTGGCATTTTGGCTACCACCAGTGTTAAGATGTGCGAAGGCGAAATCCAGCAAATCCTCACTGCTTTTGATATCAGGCAAACTATCAAGGACTATTTCTACCGGATTGAAAGGAAGACTGCCCTGTTGATTGCGGCATCTTGCCGCTGTGGGGCCCTGGCAGCAGGAGCGGAACGAGCGATTGTGCGGGCCCTGGGTCGTTTTGGCCACTATATTGGTATGGCCTTTCAAATTACCGATGATATTCTTGATCTAACTGCTGACCAGAAAAAACTGGGAAAACCCATAGGTGGAGATATTCGTCAGGGGATTATGACTTTGCCGATGATTTTTGCCCTTAGATACTACGGAGAAAATTCCCGGCTGGCTGAAATTCTGGCTGCGCGCGAAAAAGGGGAAAAGGAAATCAAGGAAGCCATCCAGCTGATCTCAGCAGCTGGTGCCATTGAGAAAACCAGGGAAATCAGTCGACGCTTTGTGGAGAAAGGTTTGCGCGAATTGGCCATACTCCCGGTCAATCCAACCCGTGATTTGCTGGAGAAGCTGGCTCATTTCATAAATCGGCGGAATTACTAAAAATTTTCCTTACAAAAAAGAGGAATTGTAGAGAAGGACGGCGAATATATTCGTCGTCCATTGCTGCAAGAATGTGAATGTCATAACAAGGAGGGAGTTTTCATGGGTCTGAGGCCAAAATGGCTGCAGTTCGATCTCAGCAAGACAGAAGATAAGCTGAAACTGTTCATTCTGGTCAGCGGTCTGCTTATCTTCATTGGTGTGGCTACAGTTACGGCAATTCAGCTGACTATGTACCCTGAGTTTTGCCAGACCTGTCACATCATGAAGCCTGAGTATCGAACCTGGCAGGCGACCTCCCACAGCAATATCCGCTGTACGGAGTGTCACATAGAGCCCGGTGTATTTAACCTGATCAAGCACAAGATCGGGGCGATGAAGGAATTATATTTATACGCTACCAATACTTATCCTACTCCGATTAAAATGTCACACAAAATTGAGAATTTCGTTTGTGAGAAATGTCACTCTATCACTACTCGTAAATTCACTGTTTCCGGGGATATAAAGATCCCTCATACCAGACATATTGAGAGCAAAATTACAGAGGTCTACTGTGTGGATTGTCACGCAGGGGTGGCTCACGGCAAGATTTCCGAAAGGGGTATGATTACTGAAGGGTCACCAACGGCTGTGAAAAAAGGCGATCTGGCGGCATGGACATTAGACGACGGAAAACAGCAGACTATTCGCGAATTCACTAAAGCAGACATGGACGACTGTATTGCATGCCATGTGAAGAACAAGCAATCCATCAAGTGTGAAACCTGTCATGCTACCATCAAGACTCCGGATAATCATACACCGGTAGCAGCATGGTTGCCGCAGCATGGTAAAGATGCTGAAAAAGATATTAATGTTTGTAAGTCCTGCCATAACTATGGGATGACTGTAAAACAGGTGGTACACACCAATAAGGCCGTTGCCTATGCCTGGGGCAATGAATACTGTGTGAATTGTCACAGCCAGGCCCCTGCCAGCCATAAAGAGGCTACGTGGAGGAAAATGCACAAAACTCAAGTGGCAGCTAAAGGCATTAACAACTGTTTTGCCTGCCACAGTCAAACCAGCAAAGAAGGACCACAGGCACCGGCTCGCATTACCTGTGACCGTTGCCACTAATATTAGGAGGATAGGCGATAATGGGTAAGTGGAGGTTAAAGCTGGACCTCAGTACGACAGAAAACCGGTTAAAGGCTTTCATACTGGTCTGCGGACTACTGATTTTTATCGGGGTTGCGACAGTAGGGGCTATCCAGATTACGATGGAGCCGGATTTTTGTCAATCCTGTCATGAGATGAGACCTGAGTATTATACCTGGCAAGTAACATCTCATCGTCAATTTCGTTGCACCGAATGCCATATAGAGCCGGGGTTGGCCAGTCTGCTCATCCATAAAATCAGTGCAGTTAAAGAGGTCTACCTCCACTTTACCGGTACCTATCCACGGCCGATTAAAATGGAAAATCCCATTCCCAATAATACCTGTAAGAAATGCCATTCGCCTGGTAATCGTCAGTTCACTGTTTCCGGGGACTTGATAATCCCCCATGATCGCCATGATGCCAAAGGGGTTTACTGTGTTGATTGCCACAGCGGTGTAGCTCATGGGGAAATTGCCAAACGGAAAGTGACTAACAGGATTCAGTTTCTGGCCTGGAATGAGACAGTAGCAAGAGAACAGACTGATGGTAAGCTGGCCAAACCCAAAATGAATACCTGTCTGGAATGTCATACCAAACGGAATGTTACCACTCGTTGTGAGGCCTGTCATAAGACTATTGCCATACCTACCAACCATGAACAGGAGGACTGGTGGTATCAGCATGGCCGACTGGCTATGAAGGACATTGATTACTGTAATAAGTGCCATTCATTCTCATTGCAAACTCAGGAAGGCACAAAAGTCTCAACCAGGGATTATGTCCGGGGCAATGTTTTCTGTTATACCTGTCACAGGAAATGGCCGCAAAGCCATACTGCTGACTGGAAGATAGTCCACAAACATTCGGCTCGCAAGGATAAAGATGGTTGTTTCATCTGTCATGATCAAAATAAACCAGCAGTCAATTCTACAGCGACCACTACTTATTGTGCTAAATGTCATGGACCAACGGTTTTACCAGGGCAAACTACTTTCACAGGTGGGAGCAATCAAAACGGGGGGGTACAAAGCGGTAAACCGCAAGGGCCCAGTTCACACCCGTCTAACTGGCGTCAAATTCATCCTAAATATGTGAAGGAAAAAGGTACTGGTACCGGTCGCTGTTTTGAGTGTCACGATACATCCAACTGCTTCCGGTGTCACACCAATGGTGGCAAAACCTAAAAAGGGACAGCAATACGCTGTCCCTTTATCTAATAAAATTTTTTAAGCAGGGCTGACTAAGGAAGGATTTTTGCAATATTTGTCGAAATGATAAAATAAACACAAGCGAAGGGCACCGCTGGCAACAGAGATCAGCCCACAAATGAGGAAAAATGTAATAAATATCACAATCTGATGGTTGGTTGGAGAAAGGGGCCGATTTCCATGGGGCGCTGGCTGAGTTACATAGTGTCGATTATTACAGCGGTGGCTCTAGTTGTTACCATGTTAATTACCGATACCGGCCGACAGCTTCTCCAGAATGGAATAGAAAAGCTGGCTGGATTGGTTCAGATAGATGGTTTGCTAAATACTGATGGAGCAAAAGAACTAGGAAAAAGTGGTGAAGGTGACCGCAAAGTATGTGGCACCTGCCATTCCGATAAAAGTGCTGATTTTCGCAAGAAATATCAACATGCCCCTTTTGTGCGCTGGCAGTGCACAGACTGTCATGTCCCTCATACCGTAGGTAGTGGTAAAAAAGAATTTGTAGTTGAGATTGATAAGCTGTGCGCTACCTGTCATTTCGATCGGAAAAACGAAATGGCAATGCCGGTTAAGCACCCTCCCTTTGCTAAAGGGCGCTGTATAGATTGCCATGATCCTCATGCATCTGACTACCCCAGGCAACTGAGAATACCAGAGCAACAATTATGTCAATCCTGCCATACTGTTGCGATGAGGTATGCGGGTTTGCCCAGTAAACACCCGCCTTTTGCGAAAGGGTATTGTACCGACTGCCATACCCCTCATGCCTCGACAGGCAAAGGTCTAACCAAGTTACCAGGAGATAAACTCTGTTTTTCCTGCCATTATGACCGCCTGGCTGAAAGAAGTATGCCAGTTAAACATAAGCCTTATGCTGAGGGAAACTGCATAGGCTGTCATGGTCCTCATGCCACCAGTGGCGAGAAGATGTTGAGATATCCGAAAGAAAAGCTGTGTTTCAGCTGTCATGTAGATAAGGCAGAACAAACAAAGGTTGGTTATCAGCATCCTCCCTTTGCCAAAGGACAATGTACCGGTTGTCATACACCGCATGGGTCTTACAATAAGAGTTTGGTTTTAGAACCAGGAAGTCAGTTGTGTTATCTCTGTCATGGCAAGTATCGATCCTACTTTAGTATGCCCTCTCATCACCCGGTTGATACGGGTAGGATTGAGTGTTTTAGTTGTCATAATCCTCATTCTGGACCGGGCAAAAGGATGACTATAGCACCGGGCAATGAGTTGTGTTTCACTTGTCATAGTGGCTTGCGTGATACATTTATGCAATTGGCGCATGCAACAAAAGCAGAAGGGAAAGGCGGAAAAGGAAGTTGTCTCAATTGTCACGTTCCACATGGAGCGCCTTATAAGCCGCTATTTGCACAATCTCAGGAAGATACATGTAAGACTTGTCATGGTAAAACAGTTCTTAAAGCAAGGCAACATCCTGTAGGGCCTTCGTATACAGATCCCTGGCGAGGGGGGCCAATGCACTGTAGCAGCTGTCATGATCCTCACGGTAACTATAACAAGAAATTTACCAGATTGCCTAAGGATGGTTTGTGTTTAAAGTGTCATAGTATCGATGAGTTAGGAAAGAAGAAAATAGTTCGTAAAATTCATGGCTAATAAGCAAATGGAGGCATATTTATGGCTAATTTACAAACAGACACCAGTAGAACTGTTAGTTTGCCAGTAGCGATTATTTCTGTGTTTGTTTCAGTATTGATAGTTATAAGTGTTTTGTATTGGATAGGACAAAAATATTTTTGGCAGCCTGTAAAGATGCCTGACCCTTATGCTTATGAATTGCAGCAGGCACAGGAAAAACTGAAGCAAGATCCTGAAGATGTTAAAAATCATTTACTGTTGGCTTATGTATATTTACGTAAGGGTGATCCTGCTACTGCATTAAAAGTATTGCGAAATGCTGAAAAACTAGACCCCAAAAACAGGCAAATTGCGTATAACATTGGTTTAGCTTATATACAGATGAAGGACTATAACAAGGCTATCGCATATCTGGAAAAACAGTTACAAGGCGGTATCATAGATTTTGAACTGAATTATAATCTCGGGTATGCGTATCTGGAAACAAAACAATATAACAAAGCCGTTGAAAGATTTAAGGCATGTGTAGACATTGCTCCGAGTGCAGCTGATGCTTACCTGATGCTGGCAAAGGCGTATAAAGGTATGGGACAAAATGATAAGGCAATTACTGCAGTCAAAGGCGCATTGCGCTTGGCTCCTGACTATCAAGAAGCACGACAATTTTTAAGCGAATTGAGTGGAGGAGCAGAAAAATGAAAAATAAAATTAGTTTGCCAGTATTAATTAATGTTATCTTAAGTTTGATATTAATTGTGGCAGCTGTCTTTGCCTGGTTTTATCTGAAAAAAGTCAATCCTGTTTCAGAAATAACTGCGCGTTTACCTCTTGATAACGAAATAAAAGCTCCCAAGTATTTGTTTACAATATATGGAATTGGCAATGATAGTTTGAAAACACCAAACCAAGTGCTTGTCTATAAAGACCAAATATTTGTTTCAGATTCAGGCAATCGGCGTGTTGTAGTTTATGATTACACAGGGGCCAAAATTAAGGAAATAAAAAAGATTGGGAATAAGACATTGCAATATCCATACGGAATGGCTATTCTTAATGGAAATTTATTAGTAGCAGATCTGGGAATAAACAAAATAGTTATATTTGATCCAAATGGTCAATTTAAGGGATATTTTGCTGAGAAAACAAGCATGCGTCCAGCTAACATCGAAGTTGATGGAAACTCTGTCTATGTTAGTGATATAGGGGCGCATCGAGTTCTAAAATTCGATCCCATCGGCAAACTGGTTGCAGCTGTAGGGAAAAAAGGTGAGGGTAGAGATGATCTCTATTATCCTCACGGTTTAAAGATAATAGATGATAAACTTTATGTTGCTGATGCTGACAATTATCGGATCAAGGTTTATGATAAGAACAGCCTCAAGTTATTAGATGTATGGGATAAAAACAAACACGGCGAGAAAAGTGCTTTTGCCGTGCCGCGAGGATTGGCAATAGACAACAAAAAACAGCTCTGGGTGTCAAATATGCTTGCTGGCAATGTGCTAAGCGTTAGCAATGATGGAAAAAAACAAATTGTAGTTGACTATGTAGCAACAAAGGATGATAACTTAACCGTTGTAAATGGTATTTTCATTGATGACAAAAACCGACTGTATGTATGTGACCGTTCGCGTAATATAGTAGTAGTTTATCAGATACCTTAAGTTTTTGTTTAGATAAAGAATAAAATTTTTGTGGAAGGAGGTGAGACCTAATGACTGCACGAAACTTTGCTAAAATATTTATTTTAGGAAGGAGGGTGAAACCTATGAAAAAATTTATAGTTGTGCTAGTAACTATGTTTACCACTTTAGTGGGGGCTGAAGTCGCTTTGGCCAATGTTCATACTGGTTTTTCAGTGACAACAGAAGCATGCGGTAGCTGTCACGTGACTCACGCTGCCTCTGCTGCTAAATTGCTGAAGTTTGGCGGTACTCAAACAGCCTTCTGTTATGGTTGCCATGATGAGGCCCGTGCAGGTAGTCCCTATGATGTTGAGTCTGGTCGTACCACTGACGCTACTGGTACCGGGTTTGTTGTTTCCTATTCTGGAGCGTTTGATTTTGCTTCTGCAAATTATGCCGGGACATCCAGACATGATGTGGAAAACCTGACTACTCCCGGGACTGATTTAACTGCTGCTCAGATTCCCGGTAACAGCACTGCGCTGGGACTTACCGGTGGTCTCCGTTGTGGTTCCTGTCACGATCCCCATGGTGATAACACTACCAACGGACGATTGCTCCGGGGCACCTTACTGGGAACTAACGTAAATATTAGTGTTTATTTCCCACTGGATGCTGACCATCGACCTACTTCCTATGATATAAAAATCAACCAATGGTGTGCTGGGTGTCATGGGAAGTTTAACAGAACTGCTGGTTCTGGTCATACTGCTGATGGTTATGGGATGTATCGTCACGCAATGGGTGTGTCCCTGGCAGCTTTGCCGACCGATTATTCTATGGCAACAGGAACACCGGTTGCTAACTTCAATGCTACTCCTGCAGCAGGTAAAAACCAATTGGTTTGTTTAAGCTGTCACCGAGCTCATGGTACTGACAAAGTTTCTACTACCTCCTGGAACAGAGATGGAGGCGGTTCCAGCTCTTCTACAGCTTTGTTGCGCATGAGCAACCGCGGTGTATGTTACAACTGCCATGGCGCTGCGTCCCAGAACGGTTCTGGCTTATAATATGAATTGATGTGAACTGGCGGGGGGTATAGTGCTCCTCGCCAGCTTATCATCTTCATAATTTGAATTTGTTACTTTGGAAGGGGGGAGAAATACTTCATATGTTTGTTTTATCTTTAAAACGGAGATTACCAGCAAAAATATTTCTATCTTTTCTGTTTTGTATTGCTGTTTTATTGCTAGTATTACCCAAAGCTGATGCCGTAATGACAGTCAGTTCAGATTGCAGTTTGTGCCATGACAATATTGTCAACAATTTTCCAACAGCCGCGGTTGTGAAAAATATAGCATGCCAAACCTGCCACTATTCGTCACATATGGCTTCTGTTCAAACCCCATATGGGTGGTTTCAATCGATAAGTTCGCCTGATACAGTGCCTTATTTGTTACACCAATACCATGCTGGATTAAACGGACAAAGTGCTGACAATTTATGTAACCGTTGTCATGGGCAGGTCTCATGTAATACCTGTCACGGTACGGTAAATCATGCGACCCATAGTACTTCTGCCTATCCTCCCACAACTGAGTATGCAGCTGACGGGAAAGTATTTGGCCAGGTTCAGCTATCCTGTACTAACAGTTCCTGTCATGGGACCTGGACTAATATTGTACGCAAGCGGGCGGATGGCAGTGACTTGTGTTTCAATTGCCATACCACTGGGCTGGCCGGTCATGGCGACCTTGATGCCAAACACCAAACTGTTTTCCCTGATCAGCTAAGTACTCCAACTGGCCCTATCTCATTGAATTGCAGTCAGTGCCATATTGACAAACTCAACCAGGAGCATTTAGGCAAGGTTAATGATTGCGCCAACTGTCACGGCGGTTCAGTTCGAGCAGATGTGAAAGCTGTAGTGGATGCTGCTAAGGCCACAACCGATCCGGTAGCAGATTTGGCCGCCAAGCAATGTTTCAACTGCCACGTAAACC
>NZ_BDLQ01000125.1:84284-177384 GCF_002049255.1 Carboxydocella sp. ULO1
CTGAAACACCAGCCTTTGCACTCAGCTGACAATGTTTTTAATACGCCGGCATTACACAATAATTGTAATACTTGCCATGGTAATGTCGACCTAACAGCCACGATTAAAAATCTGGCATTGTCCAATCAAAGCTACAGTTGTTTTGTCTGTCACAGCGGTACGCGGGCTCCGTTGCACAAGGCCGTCTTTAGCGGCAATAACCAGGAATATGACTTACCGGCAATGCATAGTGCTTGTGCGACCTGTCATGGCAATCCCGCTGTGAATGACAAGATCAATAGCCTGGCAGCAACCAATCCTGCTTCGGCCTATTCCTGTAATGAGTGCCATAGTGGCAGTATGCAACCCAAGCACAGTGCTGCTTTAACTTCCGGTGGAGCGTCTCTTGATACTGTTGGTTTCCATCCCAGCTGCACTACCTGTCATGGTAACGCTCAGGTAACAGCTATTATTCCGCAGCTAAAAGCTACGGCAGGAAGCTACCTGTGCACTGACTGCCATAATGGCAATGTAGCTTCTATTCCTAAACATCAGGCAGAACCTGAAGCTGGAGCAGCAACTCTGGATACCACCCAGTATCACCCTGATTGTGCCACCTGTCACGCCAACCCGGCAGCCCAGGCTAAAGTCAGTGGGTTGAAACAGGCTGTTAGCTATCAGTGCTGGAGCTGTCACGATGGGGTAGTGGCACCGACGGCTACCCATAAAGCTACCCTGGATCAGACGGGTGTAGCTTATGAAACCCCGAAAATGCACCCCAGCTGCAATACCTGCCACTTGAGTACTGATAGCAATGTTAAAACCCAGATTAAGGCTCTGGTTGGTCAGACCAGTTACAATTGTAGTGCCTGCCATACTGGTAGCATGGCACCGCGCCATCAGGCCTTGCTGGAGGCAGGGGGAACTCTTTACAATACAACCAGTTTCCATCCTGATTGCACCACCTGTCATGGCAACCAGCAGGTAGTCAACAACATTTCAGCTTTGAAGACTAAGAATCCCTATTATTGTCTGGATTGCCACAATGGCACAGTGGCACCTCAGCCTTACCATCAGGCCAGGTTTGACAGCAATGGTCAGGCTCTTTCTACACTAACATTCCACAGTCAGTGTGCTACCTGTCATGGCAATACAAATGCGAATAACACTATTAGCCAGTTAAAGGGTACCAGTGGTTACCTGTGTACAGAGTGTCATAATGGCACTGTGGCGGCAAATCCCAGTCACCAGGCGCGTTTTGATGCTAACAGCAGTCCCGAATCGACGGTTACTATTCACAAGGATTGCGCAACCTGTCATACCAATACGACAGTTGCCCCCATCATAGCTCAGCTGAAAGGGACTTCTGGCTATCAATGTTCGGAGTGCCATGGTGATATCAGCAGTAAGCACATAACCACTATCTCTACCTATCCTGTTGATTGTACCTGGTGTCACTCCACCAGCCTGGTGGATACTCACCTGAAACCGACTATTACATTAAACGGTACCTATACCTGTAATACCTGTCATGGCACAACCAGTCCGGTGAACAGCCAGGTGCAACTGAAATTGAAACAGTGTACAGATTGCCATAATGGTACCAGCGTTCAGGCACCGCATCCGAGCGAACAGTACGTGCCCAGACATGTTAACAAGTTCCCGGCCTTCTTGCCGGAATATGCTCCGGATTGTGGCAGCTGTCATAACAAGCAGTTCATCAGCTTGCACAATGATGTACAGCCTCCTGTCGGACCGGTTTCCTGTGACGTTTGTCATACCAGAACAACTTATAAGCCTGTGGTAACTTCCTTAAATACTGATTGTTCTGGTTGTCACCAGGCGACTATGGTTGATCGACATACTGTACCTCATAATGTGGATACCACTAAATATCCTGTTGCAGGAGATTGCCTGAAATGCCATGGTACTGCAGGCAATAACTTACTGGCAGTGCATAAGGCCAAATCAACCAGCACTGTTACCTGCAATACCTGTCACGGCTCCAGCAGACCGGAAGTGCAACAGGCTATAGCTAACAACAATGTCAGCTGTGATGCTTGCCATAGCGGTGGTACCGGGCACAAGCATCCGGTTAACAGCTTCGAAGCTCAAGAAGAGGTAAGCTGTAAAGCCTGTCACACAACTGACCAGGCTACAGGTTCTACTGAGCTGGCAAAACTGCACCTGGATCGGGGCCTGTCCTGTGCTACCTGTCACAACCCGACTTTTGAAGGCAGTGTGATCATCAAAGATGGTGCCATCAATGTACCCTACTGCAGTAGCTGCCATGACGGTACTAAGGCACCAGCACGGCATACCAGCCCGGCGCCCGGTCATACTGCCAGTGGTTATGGCGCCTTGACCAGCCTGGATGGCTACAGCTGCACCAACTGTCATAGCACCTTGAAGGTAACTGAGCTGCATAAGTCCAAAGGCTGTAACACCTGTCATGACAATCCGCAAAGCCCGATCTTTGCCACAGCGCAGCAGGTGATTACCAGCAACTGGAGCAGGAATACCGGAACTAAGACCGGTTACGCCTGTGATAGCTGCCATGGCACCGTGCATGGGTCCTGGACGACACTGCATACCTCCAGTTATGTGGCCAATCCGCCCATGAACTGCGCTGATTGCCACAAGAATTACCTGCCTGAGGAACACTTGAAGGCACTGCAAACATCCAGTGGTATTGCTTATGAAGTGCAGCGCAGTAGCGATAATGTTAACTTCGTCAAGGTGGGAACTACTACTGGTACTACCTTTAGTGTGGGCAGCCTGAGTCCCAACACGACCTATTACTTCCGGGTACGGGCCTATGATGCTGCGGGTAATTATTCAGGATTCAGCTCTGTGGTAAGTGCTACCACTAAACCGGCACCGGTTACCAGTATAACCAAGAATCCGGGAGCTGCTGAATATGCTAGCGGCAATAATGGCGACAGTGTATCCGATACAGGTATCAGGTCACTGAGTCCCACTGCCTTGACCCGGATTACCGATAATAAAGATACCTTCTATTCCACCTCTGATGTGGTGGTAAAAGAAGGGGGCAACAGTGACCAGTGGCTATATGTACGGTTACCGGAAGATGCTAAGAACTACACTGCTATAAAACTACAGGTACGGGCTTCCTGGAAGAGCACTGATAGTGCTGGTAGCATCGTGATCTATCCTTATAAGAGTGACGGTAAGAGCATCAACACTACCTCAGCCGTAACTTACAAGATCACCAATCCTGCCGCCAAAGGGACCTATGCTGATTATGTCATTGATGTGACTTCAGCAGCCAGCACAATGCAGAATTTTGGCTGGATGAAGTTCCGCATCAAGACTGGCAGTGATGGGACTTACAAAGAAGCGGCCATCAGTGAAGTGCGGTTCTTGCTGAGCAGCGGTACCAGCACGGAAAGCTCTGTCACTACACCCAGTACTACAGTTGCGCCGGTAACTGGCAGCACTGATACCCAGCCTCCGACCGTACCGGGCGGACTGACTGCTACGGCTGTCAACTCAGCCCAGATTGATCTGAGCTGGAATCCTTCCAGTGATAACAGTACATCTGGTACCGGATCCTGTGCGGTCTGTCACCAGAGCACCCGGACCGAGGTTCAGACTGCTATTACTCAGGGAAAAGTTAACTGTGATGCCTGCCATACCATCCATGCGGATGTTAACACCGTGCATACCAGTACCTTTGTTGACTCTCCGCAGTGGGACTGCAGCAAGTGTCACAGCAATGTACTGAGCGTGGAGCATCAGAACCGCGGCTTCACCTGTGCTACCTGTCATAACAGTACCCGTACCGATGTGCGGACAGCTATTAGCAGCAAGAACACCAAGTGCACTGCTTGCCATGTGGTACACACTGATTTGACGACACCGCACCTGACGGGAATCTTCCCGACAGTCAGCACCAACGACGACTGTCTGAAATGTCATACCGGTCAGGCGGCGGAATTTGCTACGACCCAGGCATCCTATCATGCCATTTTGGGAACCAGTAAAGCTAGCGGTTGGGGTGGCTATATTGGCGGCTATACTGCTACCAGTCAGTTGACCTGTAAATCCTGTCACGGGCCTACGACTCCTGGAGGCACTACAGCTTATGCCAATATCCTGCCCCGGACCTGGACCTATACCTCAGGTTCCAATGATAAGAACATGCTTTGCTATATGTGCCATGATTATGGTACTTATGGCGGCGGTTCCAGTACCTACAAGACCGGCTTCAGTTCCGGTGGCGGTTCCAAGAACCTGCATAATTTAGGAGATCACAAGAAGGGTGGCTACTTGCAATGTACCTGGTGTCACAGTGCTGTGCCCCATGGGGTCAATCGTCCGCATCTGATGGTTCTGACAACCGATCCTAAGCCGTACAGCAGTGGCGCAGTATTGTATAAGTTTGTTGATGCAGCGCCGGGTAATTATAGCAAGAGCAATTGTGGTTCTAATAGCTCCTTGTGTGGAGACCATAAGGGTTACTAATTGGCTTTCTGGTACCGGGCCAGCCAGGCCCGGTACCAGCCCTTATTTCAATTCCGTCATTGAGGTGTAATATGATAAGTAAACTGGGGCGATTCTTGCGGTCAGTCTCTTTAGCAGCAGTTGTTATGTTTTTAATGTTAGGATACAGCATAATGGCCATGGTTCTTAATCAATCACAACTATTTCGGCATCCGGTATTTTTATTTTTAGGTCTGGTTTTCCTGATTAATTTATTAGCCTGTACTTTGTTTCAAAGTCGAAAATTACGGTGGTCAGCACCGTTAGCAATATGGGGGTCTGTGATTTTTCACTGGGGATTAATTTTTGTAACTTGCGGGGCGCTACTCAGTTTTGCTTATAAAGTAGAAGGTTATCTGGTACTGGGGGAGGGCCAGGAAAAGGCTTTAACACCTACTGCTTTTTCTGTCCTGGAAACCGGTCGCTGGCAGCGTCAGTGGCCAGGATGGAACCTACAGTTATTGGAACAGAAGCGGCACTGGCGAGCCGATGGAACTCTGGCTTACACCAGTTCCCTAGTAATGGTCAAGACTGAACGGGGAGAAGAAGCAGTATGGATTGAAAAAGGGCAACCACTAATCGTTGGAGATTGGCGTTTCTTTCATTACGCTACGGGTTACGCCCCGGGTCTGGTAGTAAAAAAAGATGGTGAATTGGTGGGTGCTTTCTTATTGCCGGCAGAAAAAACAGATGAAAATGAGCAGGGATACAGAATTAAGCTATTAGAGATATTACCTGATTTAAAATTGAGCGGGATCTTTTATCCAGATGAGAAAAACAAAAACTCGGAAAAACTGATAAATCCCATGCTGATCGTGAAAGCCGGAGAAGAAGTGGAGCTTCGCCCCGGGCAGGTAAGGAATTTAGGTCCATATCAGCTGGAGTTAGGGGAGATCAGAGCCTGGGTGGGTTTAGAAACAGTTTATGATCCTGGAGCCAAAATTGTCTTTGCTGGTTCCTGGTTAGCGACGGTAGGATTGGGCCTCTGGTTTACTGGCAAAAATCGAAGGAGGTGAGCTGGTGCTCAAGACACAACTGATTTTGCTCTGGGTAAGTGTTTTCTTTTATGTTGTAGCAGCTTCACTGACAATAGCAGGCTCATGGTTTAGCAAACCAAGCTGGCGGCAATGGAGTTATGCTATTGCCTGGCTGGGTCTAGTTCCCCAGACTGCTGCTTTGCTTTTGCGCTGGTACCAAACCGGGCATTTTCCTTACTGGGGCACTTATGAAGTATATACCTCTTATGCCTGGGGGGCGGCACTATTAATTCAATTATTTTCGATGCTGGTACCGGCGGCGAGAAGTATAGTGGGCTGGTTATGGCCAGTGGTGTTTTTGATGATAGGTTTAGGCGCAATGGGAACTAAAGAAATTGAGGAAATACCCAGAACTTTTTATACTTTCTGGCTGGGAGTACACATTTTTTTCGCTAAACTATCATACGGTTCTGCCCTGATTGCTGCCGGACTTGGTGGGGCATTTCTCTGGCGAAGGAAAACAGCGGATCCGGCGGAGCTGGAAAGATTGGATCGTTTAAATTATAGCGTTTCCGGGTTTGCTTTTATTATGCTGGGAATTATGATTCTTTCCGGATCCATCTGGGCCTATAAGGCCTGGGGAGCTTACTGGCGCTGGGATCCGATTGAAACCTGGGCCCTCATTTCCTGGCTGGTTTATGGCATCGCCTTGCACCTTCGTTTTTCCTGGGGATGGCGGGGAGTCAGGGCAGCCTGGCTCAGTATTGCGGCTTTACTTTTAATCCTCTTTGCCTTTTTCGGCATTCCGCTGTTTTATCCCACTGCTCATGAGCATTTAACCTATTAAAATAAGGGGGAGAGCAAGATGGAATTAACAAAATGGGCTGAAGAGCTGGATGCGAAGGTGGCGGCATTTATTGCCCGCAGCTGGGAGCAGGAAACTAATGAGGCTGAGTTTAATGCCCTGGCGCTGGAAATCTTCGCTTACCAGTTTGAGGCAAACGACTATTACCGCAACTTATGTGAACAATTGGGCAAATATCCTGGTCAAATCAGCCACTGGAGCCAGATTCCGGCGATTCCTACCCAGGCTTTTAAGGAGTCGGTAGTAGCCAGCATCCCGGTAGAGAAGAGTGAATTGGCCCTGTTGACCAGTGGCACTTCCGATCCCAATTTGCGGGGAAAAATTTTCCGGGACCGGTCCAGTCTGGCCAATATCATCCAGGCTAATGCGTTGCTGACGAAAAAGTACTGTTTTCCTGATCGGGATAAAATGACCATGGCCATGTTGATCCCACCGCCGGAACAGGCCCCAGGGATGGCGATGGCTTTTGGTTTAGCTCAACTGCTCAAAAATTATGGCAAAGAAGATAGTCAATATTTCATCTCTGAACGGGGCTTAGATGCTGAAGGGTTATTGGCCTTCCTGACTAATGTTATTCAGCGGCAAGAGCCTGTTGCTCTGGTTGGAGCCACTTCTGGTTTCGTACTCTTCTTTAATCATATACGGAAACAGGGGAAAAAGTTGGTATTACCCGAGGGTTCCAGAGTGCTGGATGGTGGCGGTTATCAAGGGACCTTTGGGGCTATGACAAGAGAGGAATTTTATCAAAACTGTCAGGAACTGCTGGGTATATCTGCTCATTTCTGCGTCAATGTTCTGGGTATGAGTGAAAGTGGAACTAACTATGTCGATAATGTCCTGGCCGAAGCTATGGCTGGTCGCTTGCATACTGAAAGACAAAAAATCACTCCGCCCTGGACAAGAACAGTAGTGGTCGGTATGCGAACAGGGCAGCCCCTACCTCCGGGAGAAATAGGTTTGATTCGGCACTTTGATTTAACCAACCGTGCCACTGTGTTGGCTGTACAGACGGATAATCTCGGCTATTTGACTGCAGAGGGCTTTGAGATCATCGGGCGGGCAGAACAGGTTACTTCAGTCAAGGACATTGCTCTCGGGCTGGGGCATCGCTGTTCAACGGTTGTAGACCGCATACTGGCCCATTCCCATGCTTGTTCGACAGTAATGGACCGGATTTTAAAAAAAGCCGGAGTTTAATTCCGGCTTTTTTGTATTTATAGGCAGGAAAAGTAAAGATAATGTCGAATAATGTAGGTAGGTAAATTGTGAAGTAAATTACATCCTTGAGGTGGCAGTTATGGCAAAAACAATTAATCGGGACAAATTAATAATCGTCATATTACTTGTTATAATTGTGGGCATGAGTGGTTTCTTTTACTTGTATTTAACCAAACAAAATCCGCTGGAACCATTGACCCAGCCTGTGCACCAGATTCCTGAGGGTTTATTTACCTTCGGAAATGATAAACAGAATAGTTTATTAAAACCACTGGGGGTAGGGGTCGATGGCAACAAGATTATAGTTGCTGATTCGGCTAAACACCGGCTGGTCTGGTATGATCGGAACGGGAAAATGTTGAAGAGCGTGGGCAGTTTTGGCAATGGCCCAGGTAAGTTCAACTATCCGGTGGCAGTAGCTGCTGGTGATGGCAAAATTTTTGTGGCTGACTTGAATAACAATCGTATTGTTGTATTGGATGAAGATGGTAAATATCTAGAGTCCTGGCCTAAAAATAGCAAAAACAATGTACGCCCAGTAGCACTGGTTTTGAGTAATAAAGGGTTGCTCTATGTATCCGATTTGCTCAGTCAGCAAATTCTGGTTTTAGACGATAAAGGTGAGGTTGTAAAAAGAATAGGTGAACCTGGGACGGGGAGCACAGGCTTATCCTATGCCAATGGATTAGCTCTCAGTGCCGATGAAAGTATTCTGGTGGTAGCTGATTCCAATAACGGACGCTTACAAGTGTTCAGTACTGCTGATGGTAAACATGTCAAAACCCTGAAAGAAGGTTTCAATTTTGTTTTACCCCGTGGTATTGCCTATGATCGAAAAAGAAAAGAATGGATAGTAGTTGACACGATGCAGCAGGTAGTGGTAGTCCTTGATGATAATTTCAAACTTGTAGGCCAAGTTACCGGTTATAAAGAAGGGGATCCGTTCCGTTTTCCTAATAGCGTCACAGTAGATAGTTCAGGAAGAATTTATATCGCTGACCGGGAGAATGACCGGATCGTTGTATTGAAGTAATAAAGGAGGGGTTGTTATGGATAGGCCAATTAAATATTTAACAATTGCCATAACAACCCTGGTGTGCCTATTTATAAGCTCAACCGCCTGGGCGACTATTGATCCTCAAGCAACCATTCGCTTTACCGGTATGCTGGGTGGTAACAACCAGGAAACAGTATCTTGGACCAGTGTGCCAGGAGCGACAGGTTATACTTTGTTTCGCACTACGGATGGGGCTACGTGGATAACATTATATACCGGTACTAATACTCAGTTTGTTGACAATGGTGTACAAAACTATCTTAATTACTATTACAAGGTTACTGCTACGGATGGAACGACAACAATCGAATCACCGATCGGGAAGGCATTTCCCCCTAATACCAGTCCCCATGATTACTATGATCAAAACCTGGGAGCCTGTGCTAGCTGTCACGTGACTCATGCGGCAGCTGGGCCAAAATTGTTAGTGCAGAGGACAGGGACACGTACCTGCCTTGTTTGTCATGATGGTACCCAGAGTAAATACAATGTGCTAAACGGGACTGTAACCTTACCAGGTGCTGTTCTGGCACCTACATCCAGTGGTCCGTTTGGTTTATTGCCTCCGGCGGATAATACCACCAATGAGGTTTATGCAGCGGTATATTATAACTATAATGGCAATTCAGCTGTGAGTGCAGTGCCTACATCAGTACATAATGTGGGCACTCCTCACGGTGAAGCGCCGGGAGAAATGATTTATGATACCTTTTTCTTCGCTAGGCAATTGGATTGTACCAGTTGTCACAATCCACATGATAATGGCAATTACCGTTTACTTAAAAGCATAGTTGGTTCCAGCAGTGGTGAGCAACTGAATACAATTATTGGCTATGCCGTAACTGATACTGGCACTAACCAGGAAATACCGAAGTATGTTAGCGGCACTGTCTATTTTTGTGGAACTTGTCACAGTGACTTTAACCAGAAGGCTGGTAGTGGTCATCGCCTGGCCAAATTTACCGAACAGACCGGCTATGAACTCAATGCCAATTCTGTTGACTTTGTTATGCATGCTGTGTATGTTCCTAACAGTTATAACGGCTTGACTCCCCGTGGCAATTATCCATATGAAAATGGCAATCTGATTGTTTGCCTCACTTGCCATCGTGCCCATGGAACAACGGTGGTTGAACAAAACATTACGAGAAGTGGCCGATTGTCCACAGTTCTGAAAAGGGCTCCGGGTATGGTGATCTGTGAGGATTGCCATCAGAAAACTGATAATCCCTAAACCTGAGCGGAGAAGGAGGGGGACGGAATGAAAAAAACAGTCTTGTCTACTGGAAAATTTAATATATTCCTCCTGACCGTCGGGTGCTGGCTCGCCTTTATCAGCTGGGCCTGGGCCTGGCCGAATGGCAAACTGGATACCGCCAGTGAGAAGAATTATTGTTATTCCTGTCATGATACCAGGGGCGGGGGAACTGTGACGCTCCTGGATGTATCTGTCAACGGAACAAGTAAGGGAGCAGTGTCTGAAGTCAGCCTTACTGCTGGTCAGGCGCTTGAGATTACTTATCGGGTCACAGGATTGGGCTACGGATTAAACGGAACTGTAGCAGGTGCCGTCCAGGTACCTGCTACTTACCAGTGGCAAGTGGCTAATCCTGATACTCCCTGGAGTGATAATGGCCAATCTGATCTGACTCCCTGGGCTGTAGCCAAACAGGATACAGCCAAAAGTGCTCCTCTATATAGCCCATATATGTTTGTTACTGATTTCCCGGCCAATTCAACGCCGGTTAACCAGCAGGGAGTTACTCTGGATGATGGCAGTAACGGCACTCCCGGAGACCGCAACCGTAAACTGCATGATGAAGTGTTTAAAGTTAAATTGATTCCGCCTGCTGTCCAAGGGGTTTATACCATTTATATCCAGGGTGTAGGCAGGGACAGTACCGGGAACCTGGCTTATGCTCAACAGGCAGTTACTGTTAAGGTTGTGGCTTCTCCAGCTTTGCAACCCCATGGTAAGTTCACTGATCCTGGCCGGCAGGACCTGTGTAAATTGTGCCATTCTACCCACTCAGCTCATGGTTACCAGCTGGTTTTGAAGGATACAGTTGCCGATACCTGTTATGTCTGCCATGATGGCACCGCATCTGTTTATAATGTCAAGAGTCAGTTTGATGTTCAGGCTAACCCTTCCCACCACAAAGTGCCTGAGGGTAAAACCTTTTGTCAGGATTGTCATAATCCTCACTTCACCAATACTGACTCCACCAGTGCAGTTACAGGTAAAAAGAATGGCTCTATCCGTCTACTGGCAGCCCAGCGTAATGTCAATGGCACTTTAAAAGGGCCCAACTACTTTGGCAATGATGTTTGCTGGACCTGTCACGGGGCTCCATCGGACTTGCCGCGGCCTTTTGGTATTGACCACCAGACCTATTTTGCCAATTCAACGCATAATATTGGCAATGATGCTAATAGCTTGATGCAATATGCCAGTGTGGATACCAACCTTAACCCGGTAGCTCCCACCAGCAGTCCCCAATCAGACGGAATTGCCATGGTGGAGAGAGAGCCCATTACTGGGGAGACAGCCAGTGGCACTATGATCGCCTGTCTGAATTGCCACAAGCCTCATGGCTCGGCCAGTTATCCCCTGTTGCGCTGGAATAACAAAGCTAGCCTTTGTATCAATTGTCATCAGAGCAAGGGATTCAATTATTATCAGTACAGTTCCCAAAATAGAATTTACAATTCCAGTAATTATTTTATTGGATCCATACATGACAAAAAATTTGCTGCCTGGAATGGCTGCATGATGTGCCATGAACCCCATGGCTCAAAATATCAGTTTATGATTACAGCACCCTTTGTTAACAAACCTTATCCGACGGCAGTAACTCACAACCGTAATGAGTTGTGTTTTAAATGCCATGACTACCGTTATTACTGGAATAATGGCAGTAACCCCATTGTAGGTAGCCGTTTCGGAAATGGCAATGGTCGTAACTATCACTGGCACGTGAATAGTTATAAACTCTCTTGTCGGACCTGTCATGATCCTCATACAGGTAGTAACCAGTATTTTGATCTAAGTAATACCAATGCCTATAAGAACGGAACCAAAGTAAATAACTCTAACTGGAATTTGAATAACCCGGTCAATATCAGTTTTGACTGGTCTTATCTCCTCAATGCGGTGAGTCCGGCCAATGGCCGTCTGGCCTTTTATGCTACCGGTACCGACAGCCAGGGCAATGCCACCGGCTATGCCTGTTATTTGAATTGTAAAGCTAACCATACGCCAAAAGGATATTTGCGCAATCCATATGCCGGGCCAGGCCTCAATTGTGTGGCCTGTCATGACCAGAATGAATTTGACAAAAACTCATCTCACCCGATTATTTATGCTGGCACTACCAGTGGCAAAAAGGTTTCCTGTGATACCTGTCATGAACCGGATCATACCAAACATACTGGTAATAACCCCTATGGTTTGAAAAACCCTGTAGCCTGGACCGATCCCGTCTCCGGGACGGCGGTTACTCCTGACCCGGTCAGTGTGCCCAATTTTGCTACAACTGAGTATCGCGACTGGTGTTTTACCTGTCATGGTTCTACCAGACATATTACTGAGGATTATCAGACTAATTTTGCTGGCAAGCCTCATGCTAGTTTGAGCCGCAGTAATAGCAAGTATGGTACTACAGCCGATGGCATCAGCAAAGACCAGCCCTGTCTGGTCTGTCATGAACATCATGCTTCGACTAACGTTCGTTTGTTACGCCGGGATATCGATACCACTGATACTCATGCGATTGATGCTGATACTGATATAGGCAAAGTGAATGCTTGTTTGGATTGCCATGATGGTTATCCAGCCAAACAGGATATTCGGAAGCTCTATTATGCTGCGACTTCTGCCGGCCATTTTATCAAGTCGGTAGATTCGACCAAAAAACTGCTGTGTACCGAATGTCATAGCCCTCATGGTACGACCAACGCCAAGTATCTCTGGGATCGGGACAAATACGGTACCTTGCAGTTTGCCGGAACGGCCTGGCCAACGAATAAGACCGGCAGTAGTTTTAACGTCAGGGAGTTTTGTCTGGTCTGTCACCCGACTTCAGACCAGCCCAGCCGTGTCTACTATACCGGTAATACTATCAAAGTGACTTCTAGTGACCAGCCGGCTAACAGTTATAAAATCACTATCAAACCTTTGCCGGCCAGCATTGCTTCCCATAGCAGTACATCTACGGATAAATGCGATATTTGCCATGACCCGCATAAACCCTGGCCGGCGACGGGCTCCAATGCTGATTGCTATCTCTGCCATGGCAAACGGGGAGAGGCATATAATATCGAGATATTGATGGGACAGGAAGGGACATTAAGTACCGGGAAGATCAGCCGTCATAAAATCTATGATCCCAATACGGCTGATACTAATGACTGCATGACCAAGTGCCACCTGGCTCACCCGCATAATCCACGTTCCAATAATATCAAGGCGGTAGATGAAAAGACTTTGTGTTTCAACTGCCATGATACGAACGGTGCGCCGGGACCGCAGCCGCGGATTGACATGCTGAAATATGCTGGCAAACCCCATGATTATGTAAAACAGGAGCAAGCCTATAGTGATGGCAGTGGCTTCGGCAATAACTGTACCAAGTGCCATAATCCTCACGGTTCTGATTATAAGCCCTTGTTGAAGTGGGCCAATGGCGATACTCTGTGTTATCAATGTCATGATGGTCTGCATACTGACGGGAATGGCGCGACGATTAGCAATATCAAGACTTTGTATCAAGCTTATGGACATTATCTAAAAAGCGACCCGACCAAAAAATTAAAATGTTCCGATTGTCATTTCCCGCATGGAACTTCCAACACAAAATACTTGCGTGATGCTGACGTCAGTGAAGCCATCTATACTAATGGGGATACCAATCAATTGCGGACTTTCCCCAGCAATATTGGCAATAATGACAGCCGCCGTCCTTTCTGTACGGTTTGCCATTTGCCCAATAACCAGGACGCCAATGCGGATTTTGTGCGCTGGGTTAACCCTGATCTGCCTGGTGGACAGATTAATATCGCTGAATTGCCCCTGGTAGGGCCCAAGAGCGGTATAACTTTGAGTGAACATACGGCAGTAAGTACCGCTAACTGTATGGCCTGTCATAACCCCCATGACCCGCGGCCGGTAGGTTCTAACAAGGATTGTTACAAATGTCATGGTGGGTCCAGTGCTTTAGCGCCCAATATCGACCAGTTAGCCGGTTTGTGGAATGGAACACAAAATACCTGGCCTGATGGCCTAGGTGGCAGGACGACTACTAGTTCCATTGTGTCTTACCATAAGATTACTGATGCTCTGTCGCCTGATACCAATACCTGTATGACCAATTGTCATAAACCCCATTCCCATAACCCGAAAGCGGATTTGATCAAAGACCGCACTGGTGCCAGCGGTGATGTAACACCACCTAATGCTCCTAGCGGTTTAAGTGCCCAGGCGCTGGCCAAGAGTCTGGTGAAGGTCAGCTGGACTCCATCTAATTCCAGTGACATTTTCGGATACTATGTCTATCGTAATGACTTTACTGATGCCAATCCTATTGGTGTAATTAATAATACCACTACTTCCGGTACTGTTACCTTTTATGATGGTGCCGTGCGGGGTACACCGCCATTCACTTATAAAATCAAGGCTTTTGACAAGGCAGGTAACAGCACATGGCTCAATACCACGGTGGATGTATCCCCAGCTTATACCTCTGATACGACCGCGCCCAGTGTGCCGACCGGTTTACAGGCAGTGGCACTCAATAGTGTTCGCATAAAACTGACCTGGGAGCGCAGTACTGATGCGTCCGGGGTAAAGGGCTATAATATCTATCGCAGTATAGATGGCACTAATTTCACCAGAGTCGGTTTCAGCGGGACCAACAGTTTTGTCGATGGACCTGGTCTGAATAACAGTGTTCAACCCAGTACAACCTACTGGTATAAGGTTACAGCTGTAGATAAAACAGAGGACCTGGGCGGGACCGGCAATGAGTCCGGATACAGTAATGTAGCCACTGTTACAACTCCCGCTGCAGTTATTCCGATATCCAACGGGTTGTATAAGGCTGGCAGTGATACGGTGGAATTTTTTGATTACCAGAATGGTCGCACCAATATCTTCCCGGCTGGCACCAATATCCGGGTCAAGGTAACAACCAATACAGTAAACAACGCCAGTACCCGGCGGGTAATTGTCTATAACAAGACTGGTGGGCAACTGGCAACTTATACCATGAGTCAGACCAGCACAACTGCGCCCTACACCTATGAAGTAACCTTTAGCCGTCCCACACCGGGTCTCTATTACTTCCTGGTGCAGGTGTCCAATGGCACCAACTCGATCCAGGCCTATGAGGCGGTGGAAATTGCCGCAACTACCGAACATTATCGTACCTATGCGGATAGCGGCTATACTACAGAAAAGCTGGAATTCCAGCCCGGCCAGGTGGTGTATGGGGAAGTAGCGGCTAATGTCAATGGCACGATTGGAACTACTACTGCCAGCTTGATCAGGATGGATGGTACGACGGCGGCTACCCTGACTGCCAGCAATGTGGCCTATAATGGCAATTATATCCGTTTCCAGGTCACCTGGCCCAGCGGCTTAAATCCTGGCGACTGGTATTCACTTTATATTCGGGTTCGGAATACGGGCGGTACGACCCTGGTCAACGAGTATAAGATGCTAAAGAATTATGCCAGTGATACAACGCCGCCTTCAGCACCTGCTATCAGCAGTTTGTCACCGGGAACAAACAGTGTGACCGTCAACTGGAATGCTTCGACTCCGAGCGATGATGTAGCCGGATATACCATTTATCGCAGTACTGATGGCACTAACTATACCAAGGTGGGCTCAGTAGATGCCTCAACTCTGACCTTTACCGATACCGGACTTAAAAGCAGCACCCAGTACTGGTACCGGGTCAGTGCCTTTGATGTCAGCAGTAATGCCGCTACCGGTTCCGCGGTTACTACTACCACGGCGGCAGAACCGGTAGATAATGTGGCGCCACCGCCGCCGACTGGTGTCAATGCCACTCCGATCAAAGATGTGGTTACCGGCAGCATGGCGGTGGAGCTGACCTGGGCTCCGGCCAGTGCTGCTGATGGGGTAGTGGGTTACAACATCTATCGAATTGTGCCTGGTTTCAGTCAGCCGCTAAAAGTGGGGTCTACTACCGGTACTACCTGGACTGACCTCTATCTCAAGGGCACCACCAGCTACAGTTACTATGTGACTGCCTTTGATTTAGAATGCAATGAATCTTCTTTCAGCAGCAAAGTCACGGCCCTGACGCTGGTTGATCCTATGGCATCCTTGGAACGGGCCCTGTGTATGACCTGTCATGATGGTACCGGTTCGCCGCCAGGAGCGCCTGTGATCGGCACGGCCTATAACAGCAGCAAACACAATGTGGATGTACCGGTGGATACTTTTGCTGATGGCAGTATCTATTACGGGAACTGTACCAAGTGCCATGTACCGCACGGTTCGCAGTACCCGAGCTTGCTGAAGAAAGCCAAGGATAATGAACTGTGCTTTGATTGTCACACCAATGCCTCCAGCAATTACAAATATTCCGGTCGCCGTACCTTTGAAATGTCGGCGCACAGCCGGACCACGGATTCGCCTTCCGGTACACCCATAGTTTTCCCGAATAGTTATGGAACCGGGGGCACCAGGGATCCCAACAGTGCAGCCGATAAAGCGGCTTATGCTGGTAAGTGCTTTAACTGTCATACTCCGCATGGTAAGTTTGTGCCGACAGAGCATGGCGGAGATGGCGTGAGTGTGACCAGAGCTTCGACCCTGGATAGCTATCGCTTTACGGTGGGTGCTGATACCTTTATCAGTGTCAATGCTCTCTGTGAAGGATGTCATGCTGCTATAAGTTTTGGTGCCTGGAACGGTTTTACCATTTACAACAAAACAGCCCATGGCAATAAAAATAACTTGCTGGTCCGCTGGGATAACGAATCTGCACCCAGTGAATGCACCAACTGCCATGATCCTCATGGCACCGATTATGGCAGCATGTTGAAATTGCCCATGAATACCGATGCTGTGGACAGCAATGGTAACAGTTTGAAGAACAGTGTTTGTTTCTGGTGCCATGATAAGCCAGAAGTCATTGCTCAAACTTACTGGTTCCGGGGCAAGGCTGCCTATAATGCGTCAGAACACGCCAGCAAAGCCAAGTGGTATGATTCAGCCACAGGGCAATCGGCCATGTTTGTTCCCGGTAACTGTATGAACTGTCACAGCCCTCATGGCAAGGAGGACCCGAGCAATCCGGGCAATCCTTATCCGAAGCAGTTGTTGAAAAGCCCGGACAATAACGAGCTCTGTTATAATTGCCATGACAGTGTGGCCCTGGTGAAAAAGGTTTATGGAACAGGGGTTTACTGGTATGAAGCTGCTGCTCCTGGTTATCCGACCGTCTACTGGAAAGGTGGTACCAATAATAATGATAACACCATTCCAGAAACCGAACTGGTGGATCCTAAGGTAAAGACCACCGGTCAAAGCCTGTTCTCGACCAGCTCTCATGGTTCCAATGCCAATGCCAAATGGCCGGGCGGAACAGAGGGTGGTAATTATACCCAGGCCAGTAATGCCGCAGGTGCCTGTTATAACTGCCATGACCCCCATGGCTCAGGTTACCAGAGCTCGACTTTGAAGCCGGCTTCGGATCTTTGCTTCACCTGTCATGATGGCACTGGTCCTTCCAGCAAGAATGTGGCGGGGCAGTTTGATGGCACGGTAGGGCATACGGTTAAAGATCCCAATTATATTGCCCGCCATGTGCCCGGCCAGGATCCGGCCCTGATGAATTATGATGATAATTCCAAGACGGTACAATGTGCGGACTGCCATAATATTCACGCTTTGACAACTAAGGATACTTTTGTCAAGGATAACCTAAGAGCGTCAGGAATTGACGTCAATGGCAACTTCAAACAGGTTGCTGACTACCAGTATGAGGTCTGTATCAAGTGTCATAGTACCTTTGGCAGCAAGACTACCTTGCCCACGGGCTGGTCCGACGTACGCAGCCGCTTCCAGACCACCCATGACTCACATCATGGTGTGTTTGGGGTGAAAGGAACTAACACCTATGTCAATAGTACAACCCTAACGGCTTATGGGCTGGCTATACTAAACCGAACACCTCCGGCTGGGCAAGGCAAAGTTTTGTGCTCTGATTGCCACTATACCCACACTGGTACTGATGTCAGCAATCCGTATAATTTGAAGCTCAGTACGGATACTGCAGTTAGCAGTGCGCCGCTGATTGTAAAGCATTGTACCTTGTGCCATAAGCCGACATCCTATGGTTATACTACAAGTACTGGTTCACGGTTCTCCAATCATAGTAAAGGGGAGCACAAAACCACTAATGGTTGTTATGAGTGCCATGGTGACCCGAGTGTGAAAGGCTATATGCATGGCTTTACCTGGAACGGTTATGGCAAGTTTATTCGAGGGAGATCCATTGCAGTCTACAACTCGTCCAATATTGGTAGCAAGAGCGGTTGTACTTTGTTAACAGGGACATGTGGTAGCCATAGTACCACTGGATCGCGTACCAATGGCAGTTAAACAACATTTCTGAAGGGCCCAGCTTAAGCGCCGGGCCCTTCTCTTCACAAAGGTGATTATATGTATTTTTATCAGTTGCTAAAATCGAAAAGATTAGCCTATATTCTGATTATTACTTTAGGTCTTTATGTTTTGTGGGGGGTGGCGCGTGGTCTCCCCAGCGGGCAATATGATACTGCCTTTTTCCGCAGTTTGCTTTTGCAAGTTTTATTGTTATTGCTGTTACTGAACACTGCAGCCTGCATGGTGGCCCAGGTACGGAAACGCTGGCTGCTATACCAACGTTTAAAAAAAGCTGCGAGAATTTATCGTTGGCGGCAACGAAAAAGGATAGAAGGGGATGCCCGTAGCTGGCTCACCAGGCAGGGATTTCGTCCTCTTGGTACAGTGGTCTGGGCCCGTCGCGTATATGGCCTGGCTTTTATAATCTTATTTCATTTTTCCTTTTTACTTATTGGTCTGGGTTATCTCTGGAGTGCCTGGGGGAGAATTGAAGGGCTGGTCCCGATTACGACAGGGGAACAGGTCCAATTGACCAGGGACGCTTATTCATTATTACAGCTCAGTACTTATAGCCGTCTGAACACTGACAATTGGCGTTTACAGGTGGACCAGGTCCTGGTCAATTATCCAGCCCGGGGCTGGCCCCAGGATGTGCAAGGCCGGTTTCAACTCTGGAATAGCAATATTCAAGCGGTTTCAGGAATACTGCGGAAAGTACCACCTGTTAGCTACCGTGGCTATGATTTCAATGTCTGGGATTTCGGCTTTGCTCCCTATCTGGAAATCAGTCAGGAAGGGCAGGAACTACTCAGTGGCTATGTCTCCCTGGCTACATTAACCAGGGATAACCAGAAATTTAGCCGTGATACCTTGCTCTTACCGAATGGTAAAGAAATGGTAGTGGAATTTTTGCCCCGGGGTCTGGACGGAGATTGGGGCAAACCGGATAAATTCATGTACCCCAGTGAACCGCTGGTAAAAATCAGTTCAGGAGGACAGTCCCTGGTTTTACCATTGAACAGTTCCGGGGAGTTAGGGCAGTTTAAAATTAAAACAGGTGATTTCCGCTATTATCTCCAGGTGAAAATAATTAAAGATTATGGCATGGTTCTGATTTTTATAGCCTTCTGGCTGGGTTTAGGAGCTCTAGCAGGGCATTATCTGTTGCCCGCTTCTTTTGCGTGCATTGGACATGAGGGGGAAAAGGAAGTAATATATTTATATACCTGGTCCACATTTCCCCTGAGGAGGACAGAGAATGAACATTGAAGTAGCAGAAATCACTCTTTTCTGGCTGGCAGTTATTTTATATGCGGCTGCAACTGTGCTGGCAGCAATTGGAGTCGTGTGGACCAAGCAGAATTTACAGCGGACCGGCAATATAATCTTTGTCCTGGCCCTTGTTCCCCATGGGATAGCGATAATTCTGCGCTGGCTGGCCACAGGTCATGGTCCCTATTTACAAACTTACGAGATTGTTTCCTCTGATGCCTGGGTTGGAGCTGCTCTGTTCATGCTCTTGCTCTGGCGCCTGCCCAGGCTAATGCCAGCAGCATTATTCGTTTATCCTCTTACCTTGGTGTTTTCTGGCTGGGCCCTGCTTTCGTCCCGGGAAATCAGTCAGATCCCGGCTACCTTTCAGACTATCTGGTTAATCATTCATATCATTTTTGCCAAATTCGCCTATGGTAGCGCTCTGCTCAGTTCTGCCCTGGCTGCTATCTATTTGTTGAAAACCGGCAGCACAAAGTCCGGCTGGCTGCAGCGGGTTCCAGAACCAAACTGGCTGGATTACTATAGTTATCGCCTGACGGCCTTTGCTTTTTTAATGGTGGGAGTAATGATTGTGGCCGGGGCTATCTGGGCCAACCAGGCCTGGGGGTACTACTGGGCCTGGGATCCCATTGAGACCTGGTCCCTGATTTCCTGGCTGCTTTATGGTTTATACTTGCATTACCGCTTTACTGGAGGCAAGCCGCGGCGGGCTGCCCTGTTGAACTTGCTCTCTTTATTAATCTTACTGATCACATTGTTTGCAGTTCCTTACCTTTATGATACTGTTCATTCAGAGTATATGAGTTGAGGTGTGCCATGAACATCCGCCGACTTACCATTGCTCTCTGGTTTATTTTGCTGGTTTTTATCCTAATCCTGGTTCTGGTTCCTCAGGAAAACATCTACGGGGCCAATGGTATCGCTAAATGGGTGGCCAGCAACGGAAGCTGGGCAGTCCGGGTTGACCGGCTGGGATTAACTCATTTTGCTGCTACCTGGCCTTTTAAACTGGGGGTAGGAGTTTTTGCCCTGGTGGCACTTTATTCACTCTTGCAACAGTTTGCACTGGCGTATCAACAATGGTGTCGCGGCGGCATTGGTGGCCGCTGGCAGCCAGTGAAGTTGAAGCAAAAACCAGCAGATAATTGGTGGCAAAAAGCAGGGCTAAAACAGGTTAACCAGGGCTGGCTGCGCCATCCTGTTAGCCTTTTTGCCATTCCCCTTTTTCATCTGGCGCTCATCCTGATTATCTTTGGCGGCGCAGTCACCTATCTTTTGCGCGTTCAGGCTACTGTCTCCTTGACTGAAGGACAGGCCTTCACCGGCCAACAACAGCTGGAAGAAATAAAAAAAGGCCCCTGGGCAGACATTAAATTTCCGGCAGAATATCTGGGCCTGGATAAGTTTGATGCTAATGCAACTGAACCGGCAGCCTATGTGGTCAGACTAACCAGCAAGGGAGAAGTGCTGGCCCGGGAAAAAATAGCTGTGAATGATAATCTGCAATGGCATGGCTATACTCTCTATCTGGCCCGGAGCGGTTATGCTCCCGGCCTGGAAGTGAAAGAAGGCTCCAAGGTGTTGCTGGCTGGCTATGTTGCCATTAAGGAAGAAAGCGGGCAGGGTGAAATAAAGCTGCCCGGTGAACAAGCCCTTTCCCTTGCTTATGATCAAAAAAACCAGCAGCTGTTAGTCAATGGTCTGCCATTAAACCAGGGGGAAACCAGAACCTTACCGCAAGGCCTAACTGTCGCTTTTATCGATTTGCGTTACTGGGCGTCATTTTTGCTGGTAAAAGACCCGGGGCTGTACTGGATTGTGGCTGGTAGTTCCGCAGGTATAATCGCTTTGTTCTTCTGGTTATTCCGGCCGCCGCTGGAAATAGTACTGAACGAAGAAAAAGGGAATTGGATTTTGAAAGCCAGACGGAAACAATGGCAGAGCGGGATAGTGGCTGAACTGCGGCAAGTAATGCAAAAAGGAGAGGTACTGGGTGAGTAAAGTCGAAGTTATTTTCTACTGGCTGGCTGTACTGTTGTATGCTGGCTCCCTTTTTATGTCAGCTGTAAAAATCATCTGGAAAAAAGAACAGGGCAGGCTGGATTTGTACTTAGCCACTGCCGGTTTTCTTGCGCACACTGCGGCTTTACTCTATCGCTGGTACCGGGTCGGTCATGGGCCATATGTCGATTTTGCGGAAGTAGTTCCTGCTGATGCCTGGGCGGGCATGGCTGGTTTCCTCTGGCTTTGCTATTATAAGCCCCGCTTTAGAACTTTGCTTTTATTTGTTGCGCCGGCTACTATGCTGGCTTTGGGAGCGGCAGTTTTAAATTCAGACCAGATGGAAAGCATTCCTCTAACCTACCGTAGTTTCTGGCTCTACCTGCACGTGTTGTTCGCTAAACTGGCCTATGGCAGTGCCTTGCTGGCGGCAGGTACAGGAGCCTACTATTTGCTGCACAAGCGGAAAGGCAACAATGTGGCTGAAGTAGATGATCTAACCTATCGTTTCCTGGCCCTGGCCTTTTTAATGCTGGCTATCATGATGATTACCGGGGCCCTCTGGGCCAACCAGTCCTGGGGCCGATACTGGGCCTGGGACCCTGTAGAAACCTGGGCGATGATTAGCTGGTTGATTTACGGACTGGTACTGCATTTACGCTTCACTTATGGCTGGCGTGGCGAAAAGGCGGCCTGGCTGGCGATAGGGGCATTTGTTCTGATTATATTTGCCTATTTTGGCGTCCCATACATCTATCAATCCATTCATGAACATTTGAAATAGGTGAGAAGATGAAAGACTGGTTAATTGTTACCAACAGTTTTATCCATGATACGGCAACAGGGCTGTGGCTGGCAGGGCTGTTTCTGCTGGGGAAAATCAAGGCCAGTTATGGTCAGGACGCTCTTTTCTGGGAGCTTAACACCTGGGTTTGGCTAGCGCTAGTGCTCATTCTGGTCACCGGTGCCCTGCGCGGTATCAGTTTCCGTTATTATGGCTGGACCGGGGATGTAGCGCGGGAGCGCAAACGCTTATTGCTGATTAAACACGGTATATTAGGGGTAGTATGGACTGCAGGTTTAATTTACCACTGGCAGTTATTACACTAGCAGCAGGAGGTGAGCGGTAATGAAAGTTTTGTTAATCACTCCGTCTTATCATGCCGGCGTGGTGGAAGCAGCTGGTTCCTGGCCTAACCTTGGTCTAGTTTACCTGGCCGGGCATTTGAGGGCGGCCGGGCATGAAGTGGTTATCTATGATGCTATGACTAAAGGGCATGACCTGGCGCAGATTAAAGCCAGGATTGAACAGGAAAGGCCCCGGGTAGTTGGGACCACCTCCTATACAGCCTCAGCGCCAGCTGCCAGCCAGGTTTTACAAGTGGCTAAAGCCGTTGATCCATCGATTCTGACAGTGTTTGGCGGTATCCATGCTAACTTTATGTACGAGGAAATGTTGAAGGACTGGCCCTGGGTTGACGTAGTAGTGCGGGGAGAGGGAGAAGAGATCCTGCCGGAATTGCTGGACAGCTGGCCTGATGAAAAGAAACTGGCTCAGGTAAAAGGCATTGCCTGGCGCAACCAGCGGGGAGAAATCATCGTTAATCCAGCCAGACCTTTTCTGCCTGACCTGGACCGGCTGATTCCGGCCTGGGATCTGGTTGATTGGGAGGACTACACTTTTTATGTTCTACCCGGCTCCCGTCTGGGTTTGGTCAATTCCAGCCGGGGTTGTCCCCATCAGTGCGCCTTTTGTTCTCAGCAGAAATTCTGGCAACAGAGCTACCGGGAACGCAGTGCAGAGAGCTTTGTCAGTGAACTGGAGCATCTGAAACAGACCTACGGGGTCAATGTGGTGATGCTTTCTGATGAATATCCTACCCGTAACCGGGAGCGCTGGGAAAAAATCCTGGATTTGCTGCTGGAACGCCAGGTAGGAATGTATCTCTTGCTGGAAACCTGTGTCAGCGACATTCTTCGGGATCGGGACATCCTGGACAAATACAGGGCGGCAGGAGTTATCCACGTCTATGTTGGAGTAGAAGCCACCGACCAGGCTAGTCTGGATCAATTCAAAAAATCAATTACCTGTGAACAGGGCAGAGAAGCTCTGGCTTTACTTAATCAGGCTAATATCATCAGTGAGTGTTCCTTTGTCCTTGGCACTCCCGATGAGACTCCTGAACATATCGCCCAAACTTTAGAACTGGCCAAACACTATAATCCTGATTTTGCCCACTTCCTGTTGCTGGCTCCCTGGCCTTATGCTGACCTTTATCCACAATTAAAACCCTTTATCATTGAAAATGATTATGCCAAATATAATTTTGTGGAACCGGTAATTAAACCCCTGCAAATGCAACCGGAAGAACTGGCCCAGGCTGTTCTCAAGTGTTACCGGGAATATTACCTGGAGAGGATCGAGTCTTATCCGCTTATTTCTGATCCTTTTAAACGGGAATATATGTTGCGTTCTTTAGAAGTGATGTTGAATAATTCCTTCTTGCGTAAACATATGCAGGGCAAAGGGCCCTTGCCAGAGGCGATGAAAAAAGCTTTATCCATTCTGCAATCCGGCACTTAGGCCGGATTTTTTTGTCGAAAAAAAATATACTTTTCTCGACTGTTTGTGACAATTTTCTCGTCCCCCAGGGAGTATAATTGCAACAGAAAGTACAATCCCTGGGGGTAGGATAAATGAAAAGCTGGTTTATGATTGGTACAGCCTCCTTGATGCTGGCGATGCTTAACTGGTGGGGAATATTTATCTGGGCCGAAGAAGGTCTTTTGCCTGGAAATGAAGGTGTTACCCAGGAAATTGAAGCTCCGACAACCATAGAAAAACCTCAGGAACCAGCACCGGAAGAAAACTCGCCCCTGCCGGTGGTAGCTTCGGCCATTGACCAGGGAGGGGGAAATAGCAATCCTGCAGATATAAGTAACCAGGGAAACTCGGAACAACAGCCAGACGGAGTAACGGAATCACCACCTACAAATTCAACTGAGTCGCAAACAGCAACCGGGGGGAGTCCGGAGGTTGCCCTTTCTGTGAGTGAAGAAACTTATTCTCAAAATCCAGACACCTCTTCTGCAGAGCCACCAGCTGCACCAACTGGCTTAACTGCGGCTGCTACCGGCCCCAATTCAGTGACGCTGTCCTGGAATGGAACTACAGGCGAAAATATAGTCTATCAAGTCTATGGAGCGCCAGATGATGGTACATTCACCTGGCTAAAAGATGTATCTACAACGGTAACGGCTGTAAATGGTTTAAAACCTGTAACTACCTATAATTTCTATGTTCAGCTGTTAGTCCAGGGCCAGGTTAAATCAATCAGTAACATAGTAACCGTAACTACTCCGGCCAACACAAAACCGCCAAGAATAATTTCGAGTCTGAGAAAACCAACGGGGTCCGGCATCTCACGGACTCAGCGGGTCGAAGTGGTCTGGGATGACTGGCTGGAGCCTGCTACCATTAATTCTAAAAGTTTTTATGTTACGGTGGTCAACTCTTCCGTTAAAATTCCAGGGAGATATAGCTGGGATGACACTACTCGCACTATGTATTTTACTCCGGACCAACCCTGGGCCCAGGATACTTCCTATAATGTTGTCATTAATGGAAACATTAAAAGCACTTCTGGTCTCGCAGCAGGCTTTACTTCCTGGGTATTTACCACAATCAAATCTCCTTTTATCAGTCCGCATGGGACATACCTCTTTTCTACTGCTCCCTGCGCTATGTGTCATTCTGCCCATGCTGCCACGGGTAAAATGCTTTTGACTAACTTAACTATCGCTGACCTCTGTCTTTCCTGCCATGATGGCAGTGGCAGTGTTGTGCTCTTTTTTGATGCGCCCCAAATGGGGCATGGCCTTGATTCCAATTGCTGTGCCTGCCATAATCCCCACAGACCCAAACCCTGATACCCGGCTGACGCTGGGTATATTTTTCGTGTGTGAAGCAAGTCACAAAAATTTCAATTTTTTTTCGACAGGATTATTAGGAAGAGGGGAGAATATTTGATACGGAAGTAGACTCAATGAAAGGATGGGGAGACATGCAAGAACAATCCAAACCAGCACAACGCAGCGGTATAGAGGAGGTCTGGCGCTTTTTCTCCTCGATGAAGCTGGCTCTGTTTGTGCTTCTTATTCTGGCTGTGGCATCAGTGGTAGGAACCTTACTTCCCCAGGACCCACAGACCAGGCAGCCGGTTTATGATATTTACCACAGTTTCTGGTACCGGGGCTTACTGGGGTTACTCAGCATGAATTTGCTGATCTGCAGCCTGGAACGAATTAAACTGATCAGAAAAGCTCTCGGGGAACCCAATACAAAAATTTCAGAAGCTTTTGTTAAAAATTTAAAATTGGCAGGGACCGTACGTCATAAAGCCAGTTTGGCTGAGACGGAAAAAGTCTGGGTTGAAGCACTGGCAGCGAAAGGCTACCGGGTTTTTGCCGATGAGAATGAGGGTAAAAAGATACTGGCAGCAGACCGTGGCCGTTTTGGAGTACTGGGTAGCTTTATTACTCACCTTTCCTTTTTAGTGATTGTCCTGGGAGCTATTTATGGTAATTTTACCGGTTTTGAAACTTATCTGGCCGGTGTGGAAGGCCAAACCATCAGTATGTTGTCCTTGCCAGACATTAAAAACTTTGATCCTGAGGAGAATTTCTCCATTCGCATTAACCGTGCCTGGGAAGAGGGGAGCACATCCACACCGGGTATGGTCAAGGACTGGTATAGTGATCTTTCTGTGATTGAAAACGGAAAAGAGGTATTTCGTAAACGGATCGAAGTTAACGATCCTTTGAAATGGAAAGGCGTTAAGTTCTATCAAAGCAGTTTCCAGGCTGGTCTGCCCGCCCTGAACTTTACCATTGAGGATGAAAAGGGGCAGAAACGGGAAGTAACGGGATTGGAAGGGGAGGTCTTGCCACTGGATAACAACCTTTACCTCAATATCCAGGGGTATGTACCGCAATTCGATCCCAATCAGCCCCAGAACCCGCAAGCTCCTAATGGTAAGCCGGCTGTCCTGTATCAAGTGTTTAAAAACAATCAGCAAATTGCCTATTCATATCAGTATATCGGCCAGGCGGCTCAGGTTGAAAATTATAAAGTGACAGCAAATGGAATCAAAACCGTTAATATGACAGGCTTATCGGTACGGCGAGATCCCGGAGTACCTATTGTTTGGGCAGGTAGTATACTGATGGTGGTGGGGATTTTCCTTTCCTTTATGTTGCAGCACCGGAAAATCTGGGTAGTGCTAAAGCAGGCTGGTAATACTATCATTGCTGAGTACGGGGCTCAGGTTGACAAAAATAAACTGGGGCTGGAGCAGGATCTGGATGAGATTCTGACAGCAGTGCAAGAAAGGGGATAAGCTGTGAGTGAGCTGTCTTTATATTATCTAACCATTGGTTTTTATCTGATTTCCTCCCTGTGTTACCTGGGATATTTATTGACTAAAAACGATACTATTGGTAAAGTGGCAACGGGTACTGCTTTTGCAGGTCTACTTTCTAATTTTGCCGGGCTGATCATGAGAACGGTAACCACCGGGCATCCACCTTTTACCAATATGTATGAGTATTCTTCTTCTTTTGCCTTTGGTGTAATGCTGATCTATCTCTTTGCTGAGTGGAAGTACGATATGCGCATCGCCGGGGCTTTCGTAGTTCCCGTAGCCTTTGTGCTGGAGATTTCCACCATGATGCTGGGTTTGCCTTTTGAAGGCAGCAAAGAATTGATGCCTGCTCTGCAAAGCAACTGGCTGCATGCCCATGTGGCTACTGCCATTATTGCCTATGGTGCCTTTGCTTTTTCCTGTGGTTTGGCCATTATGTACCTCTGGAAAGAAAAAATGGAGGCTGTGGGCAGCACTAGCTGGTTTAACCGGGAGTTGCCCAGGGCAGCTTTGCTGGATGAGCTTTCCTATCGCTTTATTGCCTTTGGTTTTCCTTTGATGTCCCTGGTCATCATCACCGGGGCAGTCTGGGCAGAGTTTGCCTGGGGTCGCTACTGGAGCTGGGACCCTAAAGAAACCTGGTCCTTGATTACCTGGTTGGTCTATTCTGCTTATTTGCATGCCCGTTTAACCTATGGCTGGAAAGGGCGCCGGGCAGCCTGGATGGCGATTATTGGCTTTTTAACTGTGCTGTTTACCTACTTCGGAGTTAATATCCTGTTGCCAGGTTTGCATTCTTATTCCGGGGCGTAAAAAATCGCATGTAGGCAGGATTTTTACGAAATATGACGAATTAATTTTTATTCCCTGATAGTTTAGGAGGGGCTGAGGTGCTGTATCCAATTTTTCTCCGTCTGGACGGCAAGAAATGTCTGGTAGTTGGCGGAGGCCAGGTGGCAGAACGGAAAATAGCTGGCTTGCTCCAGGCAGGAGCAGGGGTACTGGTAGTCAGCCCTGAGGTAACAGAAAGAATTGAAGGATGGGCCGGCGCCGGTCGCGTAATGTGGTACCGGCGCCTTTTTCAACCCGATGATGTGGAACAGGCACATCTGGTCTATGCAGCCACAGATGATGCTGCGGTTAATGCCAGGATTGCCCGGGAGTGCCAGCAAAGGAAGATCTGGGTCAATGTGGTTGATGACCCGGAACGGGGGGACTTCTATCTGCCGGCAGTTCTGAGGCGGGGCCATTTGCAGCTGGCTGTCTCCACGGGAGGACAGAGTCCGGTGTTTGCCCGCAAATTAAGGGATCATCTGGCGCGATCTATAGGACCTGAGTATGGAGAGATCAATGATTTGCTCGGTGAACTCAGGCAAATTTTACTTGCCAGAATTCCTGACCCAGGGGAACGCCAGAGGATTATGGAGGGTTTACTGGCTGAGGGATTCTGGGAGGATCTGGTCCGGGGAGAAATGGAGAAGGTAAAGGAGCGGATAAAAAATGTTTTTGGTGACTGTTGGCCTCAATCATAAGACTGCTCCGGTGGAAATCAGAGAAAAACTGGCTTTTACTGAAAGCCAATTGCCTGAGGCCTTGCAAACCTTGAAACAATATCCGGCCATTGATGGGTGTGTACTGCTATCCACTTGTAACCGTACGGAGATTTATGCGGCTTGCACAGATATGACCCAGGGGTTAAAATCCATAAAAACTTTTCTGATGGAATGCTTGCATGAAGAAGAATGTGAAATTGATAACTTCCTCTATATTCATACCCTCTATGACTGTGTCCATCATCTGTTTCGAGTTGCATCCGGACTGGATTCGATGATACTAGGTGAGACCCAGATTCTAGGCCAGGTGCGCCAGGCCTATCAAATTGCCAGTGCGGCGGAAAGCACCAATAAAATCATTAACACTCTGTTTCATAAGGCTATTGCTGTTGGCAAACGGGTAAGAACCGAGACGGAAATCGACAAAAATGCTGTTTCTATCAGCTATGCTGCAGTAGAGCTGGCTCGCCAGCTGTTTGGCACCCTGGAAGGCAAGGCCATTCTGATCATTGGCGCCGGGAAAATGAGTGAGCTGACGGCAAAACACCTGGTGGCCAACGGAGTTACCAGTGTGCTGGTTTCCAACCGCTCTTATGATAAAGCAGTGGAGCTGGCTGAGAAATTTGGCGGTAAAGCAGTGAAATTCGATCAATTAGTGGAATGCCTGATTCAGGCTGATATTGTAATCAGTGCTACCGCCGCCCGCCATGCCATTATTTTGCCGGAAATTGTGCAAAAAGTTATGCAAACCAGACAATACCGGCCCATATTTTTGATTGATATCGCCGTACCTCGGGACATCGATCCGGAAGTGGCCACCATTAAGGGAGTAACCCTCTTCGATATTGATGATTTGCAAAATGTGGTAGATCGCAATTTACAGGAACGGAAAAAAGAGGCCGTCAAGGCCCAGAAAATAGTGGATGAAGAAATCAAGGAGTTTTTCAGCTGGTTAAATACCCAGTTTGTGGTGCCAACCATTGTAGCTCTGAAACAGTTTGGGGAAGAAATCAAACAACGGGAGCTGGAAAAGGCGTTTAATAAACTGGGCGATTTAACGGAACGAGAGCGCAATATTATCCAGGCTCTGGCCCATAGCATCGTTAACAGTATTTTACATCGGCCAATTGTTAATCTTAAAGCTTATGCCCAGACCAGTCACGGTCATCTCTATACCGAAATTTTGCAAAACCTGTTTGATTTACAGATAGAAGGACAGAGAATAAAACCAGGCAAACCCATGGCAGCAGAAGAAGTGGAGGAATTGGTATGAGCAAAACGGTAAGGGTTGGCACCCGGGACAGCGCCCTGGCCATGTGGCAAACGGAATGGGTGGTAACCCAGTTGAGAAAATTGTACCCCGACCTGGGCCTGGAGATCGTACCCATGAAAACCCAGGGAGATAAAATTCTGGATGTGGCACTGGCCAAAATCGGTGACAAAGGGCTTTTTACCAAGGAACTGGAAGTTGCTATGCTGGCAGGGAAAATAGACATGGCGGTGCATAGCATGAAGGACCTGCCCACCCGTTTGCCTGACGGTTTGGCCCTGGGAGCCATCTGTGTCCGGGAAAACCCCGGCGATGTGCTGATCAGTCCTAAGGGTTATACCCTTGCCACCCTTCCTCAGGGGGCAAAAGTGGCTACATCTAGCCTGAGAAGACGGGCCCAGCTTCTGGCTTATCGGCCTGATTTGCAAATGGTGGATATGCGGGGCAATCTGGCTACCCGCTTTCGCAAAATGGAGGAGCAGCAGCTGGATGGTATGATCCTGGCAGCAGCCGGGGTTTTACGCCTGGGCTGGCAGGAACGTATCACCCAGTATATACCTTTTGAGATCAGCCTGCCTGCGGTAGGGCAGGGGTCGATTGGGATTGAAATCAGGGAAAATGATGAAGAGATTAAAGAACTGTTACGGCCGCTTAATGACAGAGCTGCTGCTAAGGCTATCCTGGCAGAAAGGGCTTTCCTGCGCAAATTAGAAGGCGGTTGTCAAATTCCGATTGGAGCTTATGGCATTTTACAGGGTGAACAGCTGATTTTACAGGGTGTGGTAGCTTCCCTGGATGGACAGAAATTAATCAGAAAACAGATAAATGGCAATCCTGAAGCAGCGGAAGAGCTGGGGGAAAGACTGG
The DNA here is from genome assembly GCF_002049255.1 of Carboxydocella sp. ULO1. NCBI lineage: Bacteria > Bacillati > Bacillota > Clostridia > Eubacteriales > Clostridiales Family XVI. Incertae Sedis > Carboxydocella > Carboxydocella sp. ULO1. Next base: position 114,919 of record NZ_BDLQ01000125.1, read on the forward strand.
CCGAGCTCATGCTGGCTGAAGGAGCTGATCGGATACTGGCGGAGGTAAGGGAGCTGAGTTAGATGCAAAAAGGTTTTGTTTATCTGGTCGGTGCGGGCCCGGGAGATCCGAAACTGATCACTCTACGGGGACTGGAGTGTATCAGCAAGGCAGATGTTATTGTTTATGACCGGTTGGCCAGTCCCAAACTTCTGACTTATGCCCGTAAAGATGCTGAACTGATCTTTGCCGGAAAGGAACCGGACAAGCATACCTTTCGACAGCAGGAAATCAATGCTTTACTGGTGGAAAAGGCCCTGGCAGGGAAAATTGTCACCCGCCTGAAGGGGGGTGACCCCTTCGTTTTTGGAAGGGGGGGCGAGGAGGCCGAGGCCCTGGTGGAGCATGGGATTGGTTTTGAAATTGTGCCAGGGATTACTTCTGCTATTGCGGTACCGGCCTACGCCGGGATACCTGTCACTCATCGGGAACTATCGGCCAGTCTGGCTATTATTACCGGCAATGAGGATCCGGAAAAGGGAAACAGTCAAATCAGATGGGAACATTTAGCTACCGGGGCAGGTACCCTGGTAATATTGATGGGCATGGCCAACTTGCCCTTAATCGTGGAGAAACTCATTGAACATGGCCGTTCACCAGAGACCCCGGTTGCCATCATTCGCTGGGGGACCAGGCCGGAACAAATAACGGTAACGGCTACCCTGGCTGATATCGTGGAAAAGGCCAGGGCTGCTGGGGTCAAACATCCGGCTACTATTGTAGTGGGAGAAGTAGTGACAATGCGGGATAAGCTGCGCTGGTATGAAGCTAAACCCCTCTTCGGTCAGCGGATTGTGGTGACCCGAGCCAGAGAACAGGCCAGCAGCCTGACCAGCAAACTGGAAGAACTGGGTGCCGAAGTCTGGGAGTTTCCTGCCATTGAAATTACCGACCCGCTGGATTTTGGTCCCCTGGATCAGGCGATTAATGAGCTGCAGAGTTACAACTATATCATTTTTACCAGTGTGAATGGGGTTGAGCGCTTTTTCCGCCGTCTCTGGCAGCAGGGCAAGGATGTACGCGAACTGGCTGGTATCGAGATTTGCGCCATCGGTCCTAAAACCAGGGATGAGATTGAAAGGCGGGGTATTCGTTGTTCCTTTATCCCGGAGGAATACCGGGCTGAAGCCATTGTTGAGGTTCTGAAGCAAACTGACCTGGCCGGGAAAAGGGTACTATTGCCCCGGGCGGATATAGCCAGAAAGGTGTTACCGGAAGAATTGCGCAAGCTGGGGGCTGAGGTTACAGAAGTGGATGCCTACCGGACTGTGGCTGGTTCCGGGGATAAAGCCCTGTTACGGCGTCTGTTGCAGGAGAAGACCATCTCCTGGGTTACCTTTACCAGCTCATCAACAGTGAAGAATTTTATTAAATTGCTAGGAGAAGATTACCAGGAGCTTTTGCAAGCTGTTAAACTGGCTTCCATAGGGCCTATTACTTCCCAGACCGCCAGGGAGCTGGGACTGACGCTAACCGTGGAGGCCCGGGAATACACCATTGACGGTTTGGTCACAGCAATTGTGGAAAGTATGGTATAATGGAGACGGAGGGAAGGAATATGGGTTTTCCGGTTAACCGCCCGCGGCGGCTAAGGCGTAATGAAACCATGCGGCGACTGGTGCGGGAAAATCATTTGCGGGTCGAAGACCTGGTTTATCCTCTTTTTGTTACTCAGGGCCAGGGTTTTCGCAAGGAAATTGAATCCATGCCAGGGGTAGCCCAGCTTTCAGTGGGTCTGGCAGTGGAAGAAGCGCAGAAGGCAGCTGAACTGGGGATCCCGGCAGTTATCCTGTTTGGTATTCCCGCCTACAAGGATGAAACAGGCAGCAGTGCCTGGGCCGAGGATGAGGCGGTGCAAAGAGCTGTGCGGGAAATCAAAAAGACAGTACCGCAGCTGCTGGTGATTACCGATGTTTGCCTCTGTGAATATACCAGCCATGGGCATTGTGGCCTGCTTCAGGGCCAGGAAGTGGCCAATGATCCTACCCTGGAGTTACTGGCCCGCACAGCTCTCAGCCATGCCCGGGCCGGGGCGGACATCGTGGCTCCGTCGGATATGATGGACGGCAGGGTGGCAGCCATTCGCACCATGCTGGACCACCATGGCTATCAGGATGTTGCCATCATGTCCTATGCGGTTAAATATGCTTCTGCTTATTATGGCCCTTTTCGGGAGGTAGCCGAATCGGCACCGCAATTCGGAGATCGCAAGGCTTATCAGATGGATCCGGCCAATAGCCGGGAAGCATTAAAAGAGGTTGCCCTTGATCTGGAAGAAGGAGCCGATATTGTCATGGTCAAGCCGGCTCTGGCTTACATGGATATAATCCGTCAGGTCAAGGATGCGGTGGTGGTACCAGTGGCAGCCTATAATGTCAGCGGTGAATATGCCATGATCAAGGCTGCGGCCCGTCTGGGCTGGATAGATGAAAAACGGATTGTGCTGGAAACGATGCTTGGCTTTAAACGGGCCGGGGCTGATATAATCCTGACCTATCATGCCCTGGATGTAGCGAAGTGGTTGAAGGAGGGCTATTAATGATTATTTCCTGGAATACTACTAATCAATGCAACATGTATTGTGAACATTGCTACCGGGATGCAGGAGCCAAAGCTTCAGAGGAATTGTCCACCGAAGAAGGCAAGGCTTTGCTGGAGGAAATAGCTAAAGCTGGCTTTAAGATAATGATTTTCAGTGGTGGCGAGCCTCTCATGCGGCCGGATATTTTCGAGCTGGTGGAACATGCCGTTAAGCTGGGGCTGCGGCCGGTGTTTGGTACCAACGGTACTCTGATAACTCCGGAAGTGGCCCGCCGCCTGAAAGAAGTAGGCACTATGGGTGTGGGTATTTCTCTGGACAGCATTGATGCAGACAAGCACGATAAATTCAGAGCCTATCCTGGCGCCTGGCGGGATGCTCTCAAGGGCATGAAAAATTGCCGGGATGCCGGCTTACCGTTCCAGATCCATACCACAGTAGTAGACTGGAACTATGATGAAGTGGAAAAGATCACTGACCTGGCGGTGGGAATGGGGGCGGTGGCTCACCATATCTTCTTCCTGGTGCCTACCGGCCGGGCTGTTAACATTGAAGAAGAATCTTTGCGGGCAGAACAATATGAAGCTCTGCTAACCCGGATCATGAAAAAACAGCAGGAAGTGGATATTGAACTGAAGCCAACCTGTGCTCCACAGTTCATGCGCATTGCCAAGGAAATGGGCATGGATTTGCGTTTTGGCCGAGGCTGTCTGGCCGGAACATCCTACTGTATCATTTCCCCCAAAGGAGATGTGCAGCCCTGTGCCTATCTGAATATTCCGCTGGGGAATGTAAGAGATATTCCTTTCAGCAAAATCTGGGCAGAAAATCCGGTGCTGCAGGAATTGCGTACCCTCAACTATTCCGGTGGATGTGGTGTGTGCAAGTACAAGAAAATCTGTGGCGGATGCCGGGCCCGGGCAGCTTTCTACAATAACGGGGACTACATGGCAGAGGAGCCCTGGTGTCTCTATCATGGGCGCAAAGGCTACTAAAAAATGGGAAGGTGGGAAAAGCGGACAGGGGAGTTAATCTCCTGTCCCTTATCTCCATCTAAGGCCAGCCAATAGAAAGGGAGGATCGGATCGTGCATAAGGGTTTTAACCGCTCGCTCGAATTGTTTGCTGAGGCACAGCAGTATATTCCCGGTGGAGTAAACAGTCCTGTCCGGGCTTTTAAAGCAGTAGGAGGTCAGCCTGTCTTTTTTGTCCGGGGACAGGGGTCAAAAATTTATGATGTAGATGGCAATGAGTATATTGATTATGTGGGTTCCTGGGGGCCGTTGATTCTCGGACATTGCCATCCGGCTGTGACTGAAGCTTTACATAAATGGGTTGATCTGGGCACCAGCTTTGGTGCTCCCACGGAACTGGAAACCCGTCTGGCCCGGATGGTGATTGAGCGCGTGCCATCTGTGGAAATGGTGCGGATGGTTAACTCCGGTACGGAAGCTACTATGAGCGCTTTGCGGTTGGCCCGGGCCTACACAGGTCGCAATAAAATCGTTAAATTTGAAGGTTGTTATCACGGGCATGCGGATTCGCTTCTTATCAAGGCAGGTTCCGGGGCTCTCACCCTGGGAGTACCCACCAGCCCTGGAGTGCCAGTCAATATTGCCAGTAATACCATTACCGCCCGGTTTAATGACCTGGCCATGCTGGAGGAGATTTTTGCCCTGGAGGGCAAAGATATTGCGGCGGTAATCATCGAACCGGTACCTGGCAATATGGGGGTGGTACCGCCTCAGCCTGGTTACCTGGAGGGTGTGCGGGAACTGACCCGGCGTTACGGAACCCTGCTAATCTTTGATGAAGTGATGACCGGTTTTAGGGTGGATTATCACTGTGCCCAGGGCTTGTTCAACATTGAGCCTGATTTGACCTGTTTCGGTAAAGTCATTGGTGGCGGCTTGCCGGTAGGAGCTTATGGTGGCAAAAAGGAAATTATGTCCATGGTTGCTCCCGCTGGTCCTGTCTATCAGGCAGGCACGCTATCCGGTAACCCTCTGGCCATGGCTGCCGGGATAGCCACTCTGGAACAATTAACCCCTGTAGCATATGAGGAATTGGAAAGAAAGAGTGCCAGACTGGCAGAGGGAATGGCCCGAGCCGCAAAAGAAGCAGGGCTGGAATTGACTCAGAATCGGGTGGGTTCCATGGTATGTACCTTCTTTACCAGTCAGCCGGTGGTGGACTTCCAGTCGGCCAGCACCTCAGATACACAAGCCTTTGCCCTCTTTTTCCAGGAGATGTTAAAACGCGGGGTTTACCTGGCACCCAGCCAGTTTGAGGCAGCTTTTGTTTCTCTGGCTCATACTGAGGAAGACATCGACCGGACGATTGCCGCTGCCGCAGAATCATTCCGCATAGTGAAAGAACACTGGAAGCGGGGGTAAGAAAATGAAGAAATACCGTCACCTGATCTCAGGTCTGATTGTGGTGGCCATTCTGGCTGTTCTGGTGGTTTCCTTTTTTGCCAATGCCAAAGGCAATCCCCATGGGGAAGACTGGCTGGCCAAACACGGGGAAACTGTAATGCGTAACCGTAACCCGGAAAAAAACTGTCTGAAGTGTCACAGCAAGAAACTGGGGCAGACCAAGGAGAATTTCTGTGACAGGTGCCATCAGGAGCGGGGAGTCAAAGTTCAGTGGCCACAGGCGCAGTAAGTGGAGGGAAGGAGCAGGTGGATCAGTATATTGAGTTTGCCAAACAGATAAACCGCTATTTCGGGGTAGACCTGTTACAGTATAAGCGGCCCCAGATGGAGCGTAGAATTCTGAGCTTGATGCGGACGGTTGGGGTGGATTCCCTGGAGAAATATGTGCAGGTTTTGCGGGGGGATCAAGCCCAGCTGGACAAATTCATGAACCATTTGACCATCAATGTTTCGGAGTTTTACCGCAACCCTGCTCAATGGCAGCAGCTGGAAAAACAGATTTTACCAGAGCTATTGCAGCGATCCCCGAATTTGAAAGTTTGGAGTGCCGGCTGTTCTTCAGGAGAAGAACCTTACACAGTCGCTATGATTTTGAATGAGCTGGCACCTCAGGGGCGGCACCAGATTATCGCTTCTGATATCGATAGTGCTATTCTGGAACGGGCCCAGGAGGGAAGATACAACATAAAATCTGTAGCAGGGCTTCCCGAACCCTACTTCAAAAAATACTTTGACCGGGATGGAGAAATGGTCCTGGTAAAACCAGAACTAAAGAAGTGGGTTAAATTTAAAAAACATGATTTGCTGAAAGATCCCTATGAGATTTTGTGTGATTTGATTATTTGTCGCAATGTAGTGATCTATTTTACCGAGGAAGCCAAAAATACCATCTATCGCAAGTTTTATAATGCCCTCAAACCGGGAGGAGTTCTGTTTATCGGCAGTACTGAACAGATTTTTCAGGCCCAGGAAATAGGGTTTAAATCAGTGGCACTCTTTTTCTACCAGAAAGCGGCGGGATAGATCTTTCTACCCGCCCTTTTTCCGAGGAGGGTTGAAATGAATATTTTCTACTGGCTGCTAGCATTTGTCCCTGTATCCATAGCACTGGAATACTGGCATTTTTCTGTCGGCTGGGTGTTGCTTACTGCCTGCCTGGCCATCCTACCTCTGAGCGCCCTGATGGGTAAAGCTACGGAGGAATTGGCCCACTTCACTGGACCGCGGATCGGGGGTTTCCTCAATGGCACTTTTGGCAATGCCGTTGAGCTGATTATCACCCTGATTGCCATCAAAAAGGGCTTGTTTGAAATGGTAAAGGCATCCATCACCGGTTCTATACTGGGCAACCTGTTGCTGGTACTGGGTTTTGCCCTGTTATATGGTGGGATAAAACACCGGGAACAATCTTTTAACCAGCAGGCAGCTGGTGTGAATTCCACCATGCTGGCTCTGGCCGTTGCCGGTCTGGTTATTCCGGCTGTGTTTATGTATTCAGCCCATCAACCCCATTCCGACAGGGCTGTTCAGCTTAGCATTGGTGTAGCTGTCGCCCTCTTTCTCGTCTATTTGGCGGCTCTGTTTTTCTCCCTGGTTACTCATCGTGAAATCCTGGCGCCAGTATGTGAGGTGGAAGAGGAGAACGAACCTTGCTGGTCATTGAGAAAAAGCATTACTATTTTGGCCGGAGCTACTGTGCTGGTGGCTGTCACCAGTGAGGTTCTGGTCAGCGCTTTGGAAGAGGTTATTGCTACCTGGCACTGGTCTGAGCTTTTTGTCGGGGTAATACTGGTTCCTATTGTTGGCAATGCAGCTGAGCATTTCTCTGCAGTGCTGATGGCTGGCAAAAACCGAATGGATGCAGCCCTGGAGATTGCAGTGGGTTCCTCGATTCAGATTGCTCTCTTCGTTGCCCCGGTGCTGGTGTTTGCCAGTCTGATTTTTGGCAGACCCATGGACCTGATTTTTCAACCCTTTGAGCTGGCGGCACTGGCAGTATCGATTACAATCGTCAATTTAATTTCTCTGGATGGCAAATCTAACTGGCTGGAGGGGGTTCAACTGCTGGTTACTTACATAGTGATGGCTCTGGCGTTTTATTTCTTACCAACAGCATAATATTGAATGGGAGTGTATGGGAAAGGCTGTGAGAGCGTGGCAGAGGAGAAATATCAGGTGGTCCTGGATATAGGGACCAGGACATTAATTGGTTTAATCCTGAAACAAGAAGAAAAGGGTTTGAAAGTGGTTACCTGCCAGCGCTGGGAACATCCTGATCGCGCCATGCTGGACGGGCAGATTCATGATATACCGGCTGTAGCAGCGGCAGTAAAGCATGTGGTCGGGCAGCTGGCCAAAAAAGCGCGGCGTCCCATAAGGAGCGTGGCCGTAGCGGCAGCAGGACGTTCTTTGCGTACAGAGCGAGTACGGCTGGAAAAGGACTGGGATTGGGGAAAGCCGGTTCAGGCAGGAGATATCAGTGAACTGGAAGAAGAGGCCTTACAGCAAGCTCGTTCTAATGTTACCAGGACCAGACTGGACTGGCATTATCAGTGTGTTGGTTACAGCATAGTACATTACTATTTATCTGGACAGCCAATTGCCAACCTTGTCGGTCAGAGAGGGAACCGGATCGGAGTCGAGCTGATTGCTACCTTTTTGCCCCGGGAAGTAGTGGATTCCTTACAGGCTGTGCTGGATATGACGGGATTGAGTATGGATAGCCTGACTCTGGAGCCAATAGCTGCTGCCCGGGTTGTAATACCTCCTGCGATGCGGCAGTTGTCTCTTGCTTTAGTGGATATCGGAGCCGGAACTGCCGACATAGCGGTTACCCAGCAAGGAGCAATCCAGGGATATGGGATGGTTCCTGAGGCAGGAGATGAAATCACCGAAGCTCTAGCCCAGCTCTTGCTACTGGATTTTAATGAAGCAGAACGTCTTAAACGCTGGCTGAATCAAAAAGATAAGCTGGAATACACTGATATCCTGGGCCAAAAACACCATGCTGAGAGCAGTGAAATAATAAAACTGCTGGAACCCAGGGTACGAGAGCTGGCCCAGAAGATAGGTCAACAAATTTTAGCAATAGCCCCTAAAGGGGTACAGGCGGTCCTGCTGGTCGGGGGCGGTGCCCTGACTCCGGGCCTGGCGCCGTTGCTGGCTGATGAGCTGGGTCTCAGCAGTAACCGGGTAGGCATCAAAGGCAAGGATGCTTTGCAGCAGTGGGTAAACAAGTGGCCGAAAGATTTTGATGGCCCCGATATGATTACCCCTCTGGGGATCGGTTTAACAGCTTTAGCAGGGGAAAGTCTCAAACGCTTTCGTTGTTCTGTTAATGGCCAGGATATCGATGTGTTTGGCTGGCAATCTCCCCAGGTACTGGAGGTATTACGGGAGGCTGGAGTACCCCTGCGGGAAATCTTAGGCAAACCTGGAATGGCCTTGAGTTTTACCCTGAACGGGCAATTGCGCCTGGTCAAAGGGGAAGCCGGTCAGCCAGGTCAAATCTGGCTGAATGGCCAGCTGGTGGATTATTCGGCGCGAGTTAGGCCCGGGGACAGGATCGATTATTCTCCGGGGCAACCGGGGGCAGATGCCAGGGTCCGCGTCAAGGAGATTTGGGAGGGGGAAGAATATAGCCGGTTCTGGTTTAATGGTCAGGAGGTACGATGGCCCTGGACAGTAAAGATTAACGGCCAGACGGTGGCCTGGGATAGCTTTATACCTGATCTGGCTACGGTAGAAATAGGACTGGATTTAACTGTAGCCCAATTTTTACAAGGGCAGCAGATAGAGATCGGAAAAGGGGAAATATATCTTAACAAGCAACCTGCTGGTCTGGAGGCAAAAATCAGGCCCGGAGACTGGATTGAATATGAGGTGCGCCGGGAAACAATTATCGTGGATCTGGAAGGACAGGCTCGGGAAATAGAGTGGCAGGAAGGGATGCTGGTTGTGCACGCTCTGGACCTGGTAGGATTCGTTCCCAAGCCCCCCTGGCCGGGAGCAAAAGCCATATTGCTGGTAAATGATAAAATCAGCCAGTTTTCCCAGGCCCTGCAGCCAGGTGATCTAGTCAAGCTTTACTGGCAAAAGGAAGAATAAAAACCGGTTGGTATAACCAACCGGTTTTACTTTCAATTAATGGTGCGGACAAGAGGACTTGAACCTCCACGGGCGTAAGCCCACTAGAACCTGAATCTAGCGCGTCTGCCAATTCCGCCATGTCCGCACATTTAACTGGTCGGAGCGACTGGACTTGAACCAGCGACCTCCACCACCCCAAGATGGCGCTCTACCAAACTGAGCTACGCCCCGACTGACATTGATTATATTAGCGCAAAAACCCCGGATTGTCAAGAGTTTGTTTTAAAGAATTTCTAGGATTAAGAACTTCAAGTAATAGGTCTCTTTGGCAGCCAGCAAAATGGGGTGATCTTTGGATTGTCGCCTTAACTCCAGCAGGCGCACTTGCCGTCCTACATCAAGAGCAGCGCTTTCAATTACTTCCAGAAATAAGTCCTCCTGCATGTGATAAGAACAGGAGCAGGTGATCAAAATACCGGAAGGTGGTAGTAATTTCATTGCCCTTAAGTTAATTTCCTTGTAGCCCCGTACGGCGCCTTCCAGAGTTTGCTTACTTTTGGTAAAAGCAGGGGGATCAAGAATTATAACATCAAAGCGGCGTTTTTCCCTGTCCATTTCCCGCAGCACATCAAAGGCATTGCCTACTTGAAAACTGCAACTGTTTTCTAATCCATTCAGGGAGGCATTTCTCCGCGCTGTTGCAATGGCGTGCTCCGATATATCCAGAGCCAGAACGGAGCGGGCACCATAGTGGGCAGCATGAACAGTAAAGGAGCCAGTGTGACAAAAACAATCCAGCACTGTTCTGTCTTTGACATAAGGGGCAATGGCAGCCCGGTTCTCCTTCTGATCCAGGAAATAGCCGGTTTTTTGGCCATTTTCCATATCGACCAGGAAGGAGAGACCGTTTTCTTTGATTATTACTTCAGGTTGAAACTCTCCATAGAGGACACCTTTAACTTGAGCCAGGCCTTCTAGCTCCCGAACATTGACGTCATTGCGTTCATAGATTGCCCTGGGCTGCAACAGTTCCACCAGTAATTCGGTAAGGAGCTGCTTTTGTTTTTCCATGCCCAGGGTTAATACCTGCATGACCAGGTAGTCTTCAAACTTGTCAATGATAAGCCCGGGCAAGAAGTCTGCTTCGCCAAAAACCAGGCGGTAGGAAGTTGCCTCGGGCATTACTTTTTGCCGGTGTTTCAGGCAATACAGCAATTTTTGTCGAAAAAATTCCCGGTCGATAGTTTCATCTTTGCGGGTAAGCAGCCTGACAGCAATCTGGGAACGGGGATTGTAATAACCGCGGCCGATAAAACGTCCACGGAAATCTACGACATCGACAATTGAGCCAGGCTCAATTCTGGGGTCGACCGAAGCAATTTCGGTAGCATAGACCCAGGGATGACCGGTAGACAGGCGCTTTTGCCGGCCCGGGGCCAGGGTTAGAGTTGGATACAAGTATAATCCCTCCCGCTTACTTAATGAAATTGTTCACAGGTTTATAAGTAGGATTTTAGCAGAAAACAGCGAAATAATAAAGTTAGATGGCAAGGAGGTCATGAATAAAGTGGAAATATTAGCTCAGGTTTTGCGCAACGGACTTGAAGAGAGTGTTCATACCGGACATATTGTAGTTACTGACCACAATGGAACTATCCTTGCGGCTGTCGGAAACCCTGACTATAAAACTTTCTGGCGTTCAGCAGCCAAGCCAATACAGGCTCTGGCGGTAATCGAAGCAGGCGCAGTGCAAACCTTTGACCTGGAACCGGCGGAAATAGCTTTGCTTTGTGCCAGTCATAATGCTGAGCCGGAGCATATCCGGGTAGCTCAGCAGTTGGCTGCCAAAATCCAGGCTGATGTAACAGAACTGCATTGCGGTTTACATTACCCAACCCATCGGCCAACAGCTCAAGAAATGCGGCAGCGGGGAGAACAACCCCAGCCCTGGCACTCCAACTGTTCGGGCAAGCACCTGGGCATGCTGGCCCTGGCTCGTTGTAAGGGTTGGGATACCCAGGGGTACTGGCTGCCTGAACATCCCGTTCAGCAAGAGATGCTTAATATGGTAAGTAACTATACGGACCAGGCGGTAACAGATATTGGCCTTGGGGTTGATGGCTGCGGGGTGCCGGTCTTTCATTTGCCCCTTAAAAGTATGGCAATGGCTTATGCTCGACTGGTTTCGTCTCAGCGCACTTATGTGGCTGATACAGTAGTAAGGGCAATGATCTCCTCTCCTTACTATGTCGCAGGTAGTGACAGGATATGTACTGATTTGATGCAGGTTACCCGGGGGCGTTTACTGGCCAAATCGGGATATGAAGGAGTCTATTGCGTCGGCCTGGTTGACCAGGGCCAGGGCCTGGCGCTAAAAATCGCAGATGGTAATCCGCGGGCCCTGGGGCCGATATTAATCGAGGCCTTACAACAGCTGGGCTGGTTGACTTCTACCGAGAAAAATAAACTGGCTTCCTACTGGCAAGTTGAAGTTAAAAATTTTCATAATGCTGTAGTTGGGACCATCAAGCCGGTATTTAAACTGGCTTTTCACAGATAAAAACATCAAAGGGGAGGAACAAAAGATGACGGTAGAAAAACTGGCAGGCAAAATTCAGAAGGAGCTGGGTGAGCTGGTTGATCTGGACTGGCAGGATCCGGACCTGGAACGGATTCTGACGCGTCTGATGCGGCATGCCAAACAGGTAGGTGACAGCCAGCTGCAGCAAAAAGTACTTACCTATTATAATGATTATTTGTTTCTAATTGGTGAAGTTTAATATTTGGAGGCCAGCGTTTGGGGGTAGACGCTGGCCTTTTCTCTGGTAAAATAAAAATCCCCATCTTAGGGGATTTAGTTTGCAGATTTGGTGCGGACAAGAGGACTTGAACCTCCACGGGCGTGAGCCCACTAGAACCTGAATCTAGCGCGTCTGCCAATTCCGCCATGTCCGCATGTATTATATTTTATGGTGGAGGAGGTAGGATTCGAACCTACGAAGGCGTCAGCCGGCAGATTTACAGTCTGCTCCCTTTGGCCACTCGGGAACTCCTCCGTGAGACATTTGAAATTATAACGCACTCTTGCTGCTTCGTCAAGCAGGAAAATCATTTTTTTTGTAGAAATTTTGTTTGGAGGTGATAGGAATGAAAAAAAGAAAATATACATTAGCTATTGTAGTAGTCATAACACTAATCGGAATTGGTCTCCTTTATTATTTTTTGGGGCTGAAGCAGCCGCAACAGGTTAAAGAGGAAAAAGTGCCTGCAATTACTATGGGTCAAATCATACTCTACAATCAGGGCAATGATATCATTATGGGCAGTGACCACCCCCTTTATCCTAAAGTCAAGAAGTTGTTAGAAGAAGCTGTCTATTTTGCGGAAGCTGGCCAGTTCAAGAATGCTATCATACCCGAAGGGGATGTAACAGATCCAGCTAAAGCCAAAGAGATTATGAAAAACAGCGGCGGCTTGCCTCCCAATATTAATGTGGTCAAGAGTGCTGTACCTTCCTTTGGCGCTTTTCTGATGGATGTTCAGCAACTCCAAAACCGCAACAAGTTAAAAATCAACGGTGATCATATCGTAGTGGCAATAGGTGGGAAGAGTGCAGGAACACTCTTTGTCAGAAAGAGTTTTGAAGACCAGAACTGGCAACTATATCAGGTTCCCAGACCCATCATTATGAAAATGGTGGAAGTGGTACGAGCTAAATAATGGACTGGTAGTCATATTGAGCTGGACTGGCTTATATATATGTTAACGAAGTAGGACGATAAAGGGGGCCAGTCTATGCTCAGAAATAAAACTGGATTATTTGTTTTGTTATTATTGTACCTGGCTTTGGCTCAACCGGTTCTGGCGAATCCGCCTGATGAGGAAAAAAGGCAGGCAGAAGAAAGACGTTTACAACACACAATCATCATTGACATTACCGGTGACAGTAAAAAAATCAGCAATTTATCGGCGGTTAGAGCTTTAGCCGGGGAAGGTATTTGGCTACAAATACCTGATCCCGATAATGTGCGAGATATGAAACCCGCAGCTGAACTGCAGGCATATCTTTATCTGGCCGATTCCCTTTACAGTAACCAGGAGGCTACTCAAGCTTATGACAAGATTGTTCAGGATGCGTCTGAGGAAATCCTCAACCGGGCTAAAGTTTCCTGGGCAGCCGAAAAACCGGAGTTTTTGAAGGTTCAACTTGTTGCCAGCAGTCAACATTTGAGCAGATTAAACAAGCAATTGCTGAATCTCTATGGCTCAATCTACCAGGCTGGCGTCTGGCCCGGAACGCTGTTAGTAATAAATATTAAAGACTCAAGCAATTACCTGTCAATCTGGAAAGGGCCTGGGCTTATGCCTCGTGACCAGAGTTTAATATTACCGGGAGAAATCTACAATCAGGTACTGGAGGCCTGGGTAAATCGACGGCTGTCAAGTCCACCGTTACCGTCGCTGGCATTAGGACAGAATAGTGAACTGCGGTTATGGCAGAAAGAAATTTCCCTCTGGCAACAATCTCTGGCCCGGGTTTACGAGATGCTGGCTGAAAAAGAAAAAGTAATCAGAGACAACGAGACTACTATAAAAAACATTGCCACTCAGCAGGCCAACTGGCAACAAAGGGAACGGGAGCTGCACAATAGATTAACTAAAAATTTGAGGCAAATCCTGTTCTGGCGCGGTGTAGCAGGAGCGCTGATTATTCTTTCTATTTTGTTGTTAATTGTTGAATACAGGATACTCCGAAAAAGATATTTGCTTTTTTAGCCCGCAAGTGCGGGTATCTTTTCTTTTTGTATTTATTTTCAGAATTTTTTGGGAACTAGCAGGGAATTAACAATTTGTGTCGAAATATAATTATTAATAACCCGACCTGACCATTTGTATAACAGAAACAACATTTCAAGATTATTTTTCAACACCTAGCAGGATTTTTGTTGACAACGACGAAATAATTAAGTTAATATTATTAGAAATTTTCTGAAATAGGGGGGTGATGGAATGAAGCTAGCCATCTCAGGAAAAGGCGGAGTAGGTAAAACGACGATTGCATCAACGCTGGTAAGGATTTTTGCTGAAGATCATCCCCGGGTTTTTGCCATTGATGCTGACCCTGATGCCTGTTTGGCCCAGGGGGTTGGCATCGAGCGCCAGGTTGCTCAGGAACACCGGCCGGTCATCGAACTGAAGGAAATCATCGATGCCAAGAACGCCGGCGGGGGCGCTTTTTTCACCTTGAATCCAGATGTGGATGAGATTCTGGAGGAGTATTGCCTGAAAAAGGACAATATTAACTTTTTGCGGATGGGGGGCTTGAAAAAAGGCGGTGAAGCCTGTTATTGTAAAGAAAACAGTTTTCTTAATTCTGTTGTTAATTCCCTGTTGCTGGACAGAAATGATGTGGTTATCCTGGATATGGGGGCCGGTATAGAACATTTATCCCGGGGCACAGCCCGTGGAGTGGATGCCATGCTGGTAGTGGTAGAACCTTCCCTGAACAGTGTCGGCACTGCTCTGCAGGTGAAGAAAATGTCCGAAGATCTGGGAATTAACCGGGTTTATTTTATCGGTAATAAAGTCAGAACTGAGAAGGAAAAAGAGTTTTTAAGCAGTAAACTGCCTCAGGATTTATTGTTAGGTATTATTCCCTATGATGACGAGGCTGTGGACACTGCGATGGAAGACGGGGTTGCCATCAGCCCGCAAGGGATTATCTATAAAACTTTAAAAGAGATTAAGAAAAGGCTGGAGGAGGAGGTAGGGAACAGGGATATTTAATTAGCATGGTTTTAACCTGTAACAAACGATTAAGGAGGTTTGGAAGGGAATGAGCGAACAAAAAAAGTCCATTGACCCCGGTGTGTTGCAGATGCTGAGCCGGGCTAGTGAATTGAACATTTTTACCGCTTTTGATCGGGCCAAAGCCCAGTCGCCTCAGTGTGGTTTCGGCAGTAATGGTATTTGTTGCCGGATTTGTATCCAGGGCCCGTGTCGGATTATGCCCAAAAAACAGGGTGGCAACAAGGGTATTTGTGGAGCTACTGACTATACTATTGTGGCTCGTAACCTGGTACGCGCAGTAGCGGGTGGTGCATCTGCTCACTCCGATCATGGTCGGCATATTGCAATGGCATTACTGCATGTTGCTGAAGGCAAGACCAAGGACTATGAAATTAAGGATATCAACAAACTGAAGAAAATCGCCGCAAGAATCGGTATCGAAACCGAAGGGAAAACCCCTGAGCAACTGGCCAAGGAAGTGGCTCTGGCAGCTCTGGAAGATTATCAGCGACTCAGCGGTTTCGGTGAGGCCACCTGGGTTAAAACAACTGTTACCGAAGGCCGGGTCAAGAAACTGCGGGAAACCAAGACCATGCCTGCAGGTATCAATAGTGCTATCGTAGAACTGTTAAGCCAGACTCACATGGGTATGGATGCTGATCCTGTATCCATTATCTTTGGTGGTCTGAAAGCTGCTATGGGTGACTATACCGGCATGCATATCAGTACTGATCTGTCTGACGTGATTTTCGGCACTCCTGTCCCCACTGTCACTGAAGCTAACCTGGGGGTAATCAAGGAAAACAAAGTCAATATCGCTGTTCACGGTCACAACCCCCTCTTGAGTGAACTGATTGTCCGGGCTGCCAAGGAAATGGAAGCTGAAGCCAAAGCTGCCGGGGCTGAAGGCATCAACTGTGTAGGTATCTGCTGTACCGGTAACGAGGTTCTGATGCGCCAGGGTGTGCCCATTGCCACTAGCTTTGGCTCTCAGGAACTGGCCATTATGACCGGGGCCTTAGATGCCATGGTAGTAGATGTTCAGTGTATTATGCCCGGCTTGCAGGCGGTCTGTGAATGCTTCCATACCAAATTGATTACTACTTCCGATATCGCCAAGATTCCTGGTGCCTATCATGTTTATTTCAATGAAGAAGATGCCATGGAAAATGCCCGCAAGGTTATCCGTCTGGCCATTGAAAACTACAAAGAAAGAGATGGTCAAAAGGTCTATATCCCGCAAATCAAGAACAAGGTTGTCGGTGGCTGGAGTCTGGAGGCATTACTGGAGATTTTCGCTGCCATCAATCCCGAGCGTCCGATCAGTGTCTTAACTGATGCCATTTTGAATGGTGAAATCAAGGGTGTGGCGCTTTTCGCCGGTTGTAACAACCTGAAAGGTGTGCAGGATGAAAAACACATTGGCGTGATTAAGAAAATGGTAGCCAATGATGTGTTCGTAGTGGCAACAGGCTGTTCAGCGCAAGCTTTTGCTAAACATGGCCTGCTGAACGGTGAGGCGGTTGAGGAATTTGCCGGTCCTGGCCTGAAGGCTTTCCTGAATCGCTTGAATGAAGCCAATGCCGGTAAGATCAGCGAAAAGCTTCCTTTGGTTTTCCATATGGGTTCCTGTGTTGATAATAGCCGGGCCAGCGACTTGTTGATGCTGATGGCGGATGAACTGGGGGTAGATACACCAAGAGTTCCCTGGGTGGCATCTGCGCCTGAGGCTATGAGTGAGAAGGCCATTGCCATTGGTAGCTGGTGTGTAACTCTGGGCATGCCTGTTCATGTCGGTACCCTGGTTCCTGTGGAAGGCTCCAAACTGGTCTATGGAGTGGTCACCAATATCGCTGAAGATGTCTTTGGTGGCTACCTGATTCTGGAACAGGATTATGAAAAGGCTGCTGAAAAGATGCTGAACAAACTGGAAGAACGGGCATGGCGTCTGCGCATCCGCAAAAAGGCTTTGGCCCAGGCTGCTGAACTGGCTGGTAAGTAACATCTCAACAGCCCATATTGGAAGGTAAGGAGGAGGAAAGATGTCACAGACTTTGTTTAAAGATGCATATGAGGGAGCGATAATCGCTCTTGGCTATGCGAAAATTTTGCTGGACAAAGCTCTGCAGGAGTATGGTCCGGAAGCGCCTATCGCCTATCCGGATACGGCCTATAAATTGCCGGTTATGCTCTCCCTGAGCGGGGAAGAAGTGACCAAACTGGGTGATCTGCCGCCTATTCTGAGCCGGGTGGAAAACCAGTACCTGAGAGAGGCTCTTACTTTTGAAAATGCCAAACTGGCCGGAGAAGCCACCCTCTATGCTGCCGAAGTAATTGAGGCTATTAAGTATGTTAACGGCAATGATCCCTATGCGGGTGACTATTTCACCGGTTTCCTCAATGACCGGATTTTGCGGAAATTCGGTGTACCTCTGGTTGACTTTACTATTCCCGGGGTTGCAGTTATTGTCGGTAAGGCCCGCAGTACAGAAGAGCTGGCTGCAATGATCAAGGACCTGCAATCCAAAGGCATGATGTTGATGCTGTGCAATGAAGTGATCGAACAGTGTATTGAGGCCGGCATCAAACTGGGTACAGATTATATTGCTTTCCCGCTGGGGGATTTCACTCAGGTTATTCATGCTGTTAACTTCGCCTTGCGCGCTGGTCTGGCTTTCGGGGGTATCAAACCTGGCCGCCGGGAAGAAATGCTGGACTACCAGGCTCGCCGGGTTCGTGCTTTCGTCCTCTTCCTGGGCGAACTGGATCAGGTGCGGATTGCTGCCGGTTTTGGTGCCATTGACCTCGGTTTCCCCTGCATCACCGACCAGGATCTGGAGGAAGAGCTGCCTGACTGGTTTGTGACTGAAAAGGATTACAAGAAAATGGTCCAGGTGGCCATGGAACTGCGGGGCATCAAGCTCAAAATCGTGGATATTCCCGTACCGGTCACCATCGGTCCTGCCTTCGAAGGGGAATCCATCCGTAAGAAAGATATGTATGTGGAATTCGGCGGTGGCCGTAAGCCTGGCTTCGAACTGGTGCGGATGATGCCACTGGATGATGTGGAAGACCATAAGATCGAACTGATTGGACCTGATGTGGATCAGATGGAAGAAGGCAAGGCCTATCCTATCGGAATTATTGTCGATGTAGCTGGCCGCAAGATGCAGGAAGACTTCGAGCCAGTGCTGGAAAGACGGATCCATTACTTCATCAACTATGGTGAAGGTCTCTGGCACGTGGCCCAGCGGGATCTGTGCTGGTTGCGGATCAGCAAGGGCGCTTATGAGAAAGGCTTCCGTATGAAGCATTTCGGGGAAATCCTCTATGCCAAGTTTAAGTCCGAGTTTCCGGCCATCGTCGACCGGGTGCAGGTAACCATTATCACTGATGAGGAAAAAGTTGTGGAAATGCGGGAAGTGGCCCGGGAGAAATATGCCAAGCGGGATGCTCGCTTGCGGGAGCTGACCGACGAAGGTGTAGATACCTTCTACAGCTGTACTCTGTGTCAGTCCTTTGCTCCTACCCACGTTTGCGTGGTTGCTCCCGAACGGGTTGGTCTCTGTGGTGCGGTTAGCTGGCTGGATGCCAAGGCTGCCTATGAGATTAACCCCCATGGTGCTAACCAGCCCATTCCCAAGGGTGAGTGTGAAGACCCGATTAAAGGTCGCTGGAAGTCTTTCGATGAGTTTATTTTCAACAACTCCCAGCGCACAATTGAGCATGTTAACTTCTATACCATTATGGAATACCCCATGACTTCCTGTGGTTGCTTTGAAGCCATTCTGGCCATTGTGCCTGAGTTGAATGGTATCATGGTGGTTAACCGGGAGCATGCCGGGGAAACTCCTTGTGGTATGACCTTCTCCACCCTGGCAGGTACCTGCGGTGGTGGCGCTCAGTTGCCTGGTTTCATGGGGATTGGTAAGTCCTATATGCTTTCCAAGAAATTCATTCCTGCAGATGGCGGATTGGCCCGGATTGTTTGGATGCCCAAAGAATTGAAGGAACAGATGAGAGAGCAGCTGGCTGAAAGGGCTGAAGAACTGGGGCTGGGCCGAGACTTTGTTGACAAGATCGCTGACGAAACAGTGGGTACCACCCCGGATGAAATCCTGCCCTTCCTGGAAGAAAAAGGCCATCCGGCCCTGACCATGGATCCGCTGTTCTAAGTCAAAGATTGTTTGGGGTCGGGAGGGGGATAGACCTCTCCTGACTCCATTAAAATAAAGATTGGAAAGGGGTTTAGAGAATGGCATTAACCGGTCTGGAGATTTACAAACAGTTGCCTAAAAAGAATTGTAAAGAATGTGGGCAACCGACATGTTTGGCCTTTGCTATGCAGCTGGCCGCTGGTAAAGCTTCCCTGGAAGCATGTCCCTATGTAAGTGATGCTGCTAAAGAATTCCTGGGTGCAGCTTCTGCTCCTCCTATCGCTCTGGTTAAAATCGGAACCGGTGAAAAGGAACTGTCCATTGGTAATGAAACTGTCCTGTTCCGTCATGATAAGCGGTTCGAACATCCCACTGGCATTGCTATTGAAGTCTACGATGACATGAGTGCTGAAGAAATTGCAGCGAAAGTGGATGCTATCAACAAGCTGGTCTTTGACCGGGTTGGTCAGATTCACGAAGTGGATCTGGTGGCTGTAGTGAACCGCTCTGGTGATGCCGGCAAATTCGTAGAAGCTGTTAAAGCCGTTCAGGGCGCAACCAAGTACCCGCTGATTCTGATTTCTTCTGACGTTAATGCTATGGGCCAGGCCCTGGAAGTAGCTGCAGCTGGCAAGCCCCTGGTTTATGCTGCTACTGCTGAAAACTATGAAGCGATGACTGAACTGGCCAAGAAATATCAAGTGCCGTTGGCTGTAAAAGGCAGTAACCTGAATGAACTGGCTGAACTGGTAGAAAAGGTAACTGCTCTTGGATGGAAAGAACTGGTCATCGACTCCGGCGCCAGGGAAGTAGCTCAGGCTCTTGGTGATCTGACCCAGATCCGCCGTAAGGCCCTGAAAGAAAAGTTCCGTCCTTTTGGCTATCCGGCGATTGCCTTTGCCAGCAATCCTGAGAACCCCTTGCAGGAAGCCATCGATGCGGGAGTATATATTGCAAAATATGCCGGTATTGTGGTTATCAGCAGTGCCGATCCGGCTGTGGTATTACCGCTGATCACTCTGCGGCTGAACATTTACACTGACCCGCAGAAGCCGATTGCGGTAGAAGCTAAAATCTATGAAATTGGCAATCCTGGTCCGGATGCTCCTGTCTTCATCACCACTAACTTCTCGCTTACTTATTTCTGCGTAGCCGGTGATGTGGAAGCTTCCCGGGTACCTGCTTATGTAATACCCATTGATACAGATGGGATCTCCGTGTTGACAGCCTGGGCGGCAGGCAAATACTCACCTGAAAAGATTGCCGAAGATCTGAAAAACCTGGGCATTAAGGACAAGATCAACCATAACAAGATTATCATTCCTGGGCACGTTGCCGTTCTCTCCGGTAAGCTGGCGGAATTGTCCGGATTTGAAGTTATCGTCGGTCCGCGGGAATCCTCCGGTATACCTTCTTTCTTGAAACAGCGCTGGAATTAGGAGATGAAATAAAACATGGACCTGCATCGTGTCTACTTTCTGCCTGACGGCGTTGAAGTACAAGTCGAAGCGGGCACTACCATCTGGAAAGCCGCTCAGAAGGCAGGCCTGGCCATTAAAAGCACCTGTGGCGGTCAGGGGACCTGTGGTCGTTGTGCGGTGATTGTCCAGTCCGGTAAAGTGGAACGGGGGGCAACAGCCAATCTCTCACCACAGAAACTGAATGAGGGTTGGGTATTAGCCTGCCAGGCTAAAGTTCAAGATAACATAGTTGTTGAAATTCCTCTGGAAAGCCGTCTGGCAGAACATCAGGTGTTGACATCTGATGAAAAAAGGGCTGGTACCCTGACCGAGCAGGAAATAGATGAAAAAAGATGGTCTGGACCTGGGCTGATTTGGCGGCAAACGGTTAAGCTTTCACCTCCAAGCTTGACAGACAATACAGATGACTGGAGCCGCCTGCTGACACTACTGCGCAAGCAGACTGAAAATAGCAACATCCAGATCCGTTTGTCAGCCCTGGCTCAATTAGCCCAGGCATTACGGGAGGGGAATTGGGAGGTAACGGTGACTCTGGCTTTAGGAGCCGGGGTAACGGAAGTGGTTGACATATCTCCGGGACAGAATAATTCTCCTCTGTACGGAATTGCCGTTGACATTGGTACTACCACGGTAGTAGTACAGCTAATCAACCTCATCACCGGCGAGAGGTTAGATGTTAGAGGAACGTATAATCGTCAGGCCAAGTTCGGCGATGATGTAATCAGTCGAATTGTGCATGCGGTTGAAGTCAACGGCGGACTGGAGGAGCTAAAAGAAGCAGTTCGGTCAACGATTAATGAACTGGTACAGGGATTGTGCCGGAAAAACGGCATAAGCCCTACGGAAATCAAAGCGGTCGTATGTGCTGGCAACACTACCATGACCCATTTATTGCTGGGCATTGACCCCAATTATATCAGATTGGAACCATATATCCCCACCATCAATTTTGTACCGCCTATCCGAGCCAAGGAGCTGGATTTACTGGTTGATCCGGAAGCCTGGGTTCATGCATTGCCCAGTATAGCCAGTTATGTCGGTGGCGATATAACTTCCGGTGTGCTGTACACAGGCATGGCTGAACAACAGGAATTAACCCTCCTGATTGATATCGGTACCAATGGCGAAATGGTGCTGGGAAATGAGGATTGGCTGATTGCCTGTTCCTGTTCCGCAGGTCCGGCTTTTGAGGGAGGCGGTATCAAGTTTGGTATGCGGGCAATGTACGGAGCAATCGAGCGGGTCGAAATCGGTAGTGACGGGAAGGTAAAATTGAAGACCATCGGCAATGGCAAGCCCGTGGGTATTTGCGGCTCAGGATTGATTGACTGCATTGCCCGCCTGCGGGATGCCGGAATTATTGACCGGACTGGCAAGTTTGCCAATCTAAAACATCCGCGGGTAAGACAGGGAGAAGAAGGACCGGAATTTGTTTTAGCATGGGCAGAGGATAGTGGGATAGAACAAGATATAACCATTTCGGAAGCAGATATAAAGAACCTCATTCGTTCTAAAGGAGCGATTTTCGCCGGTATTCGGGTAATGCTGGGAATGGTAGATCTGCCATTAGAAGCGGTAGATCGAATTCTGATCGCTGGTGGCTTTGGTAACTATCTCAACATAAAAGATGCGGTTACCATCGGCCTCCTGCCGGATTTACCGGAAGAAAAGTACAGGTTCATCGGCAATAGCTCCTTGAAAGGAGCCTGCCTGGCCCTCACTTCCCAGGCGGCTCGAGCCAAAGTCGACGAGATTGCAGCTAAGATGACTTATCTGGAATTAAGTGTGGGTAATACTTTTATGGATGAATTCGTTTCGGCGCTATTTTTGCCACACACTGATTTGTCTTTATTCCCTTCTATTGAGCAGAAACATAAATAAATCCGAAAGGAGCGGGTGAAATGGCTGTTACCATCCTGAAAGAACGCTGGACTTCCAAAGTCGCGGAAGTCACTATCGGCGAAGGGCCTAAAGCAGTTAAAGTTGGTGGAGACTCCACCTTACCCTATCTGACTTTTGAAGGGCAAGTTCCTAATGCTCCGGTAGTTGCACTGGAAGTATCTGATGTCTATCCGGAAGATTGGCCGGAAATCCTGAAGAACGCCTGGGGAGATGTACTGTCTGATCCCGTGGCCTGGGCGAAAAAGGCCGTTGAATTTGGTGCTGATGCGGTGGCATTGCGCCTGGATAGCGCGCATCCTGACAAAGGCAATGCCAGCGCTGAAGATGTAGCCAGAACTGCCAAGGCGGTTGCAGATGCTATCGATGTACCCTTGATTGTCCTGGGCTGTGGGGTTGAAGAAAAGGACGCAGAAATTTTCCCCACTGTGGGGGAAGTGCTGCAAGGCAAAAACTGCCTGATTGGCTGCGCCACTCAGGAAAACTACAATTCCATCGTAGCTACTGCCCTGGTTAATGGTCATTCTGTAATTGCTTCATCTCCGCTGGACATTAACCTGGCCAAGCAGCTGAACATTCTGATTACAGAAATGAATCTGCCTTCTGACCGGATTGTTATAGACCCATTGATCGGTGCTCTGGGCTATGGTATTGAATATGCTTACTCCATTATGGAACGGGCCCGTTTGGGTGCTCTGACCGGTGACAAGATGCTGGCCATGCCCATCATCTGCTTTGTTGGTCAGGAATCCTGGAAGGCCAAGGAAGCCAAGGATGAAGGTTCTCCTGAAGGTTATGATTGGGGCGGACAATATACCCGGGCTATCCTGTGGGAAGTTATGACCGCTACCACACTGCTTCAGGCAGGGGGGCATCTCTTCCTCATGCGGCATCCTGATTCCCTGAAACAGTTTAAGGACCATGTTGCTGCTATCAGCAAGGGTGCACAATACTAAAAGAAAGGCCTTGGGCCGGGAGAAAAAGGGAGGTTTACTGAATGTTTGAAATTATCGGTGAAAGAATTAATGGTTTGTTCAAGGATATTCGGCAGGCTGTTGCTGAACGGGACCCCAAACCCATTGAAATGTGGGCCATCAAGCAGTACGAAGGGGGCGCCCACTGGCTGGATATCAACACCGGACCCATTGCCAGTCAGGAAGAACAGGCAGAAATCATGGCCTGGATGGTAAAAACTGCCCAGAGTGTGGTTGATTTGCCGGTTGCTATCGACTCTACTTCCGTACTGGCTATTGAGGCTGGCTTAAAGGCTGCCAAAGGCAAAGCCATGATCAACTCAACCACCGCTGAACAGGCGAAAATGGATGCCCTGTTCCCGCTGGCCAAGCAGTTTGAAGCAGCTATTATCTGTTTGGCCATGAATGAAAAAGGTGTACCCAAGGATGCTGAGTCCCGAATCGCTCTTGCCGGAGAACTGGTGGTCAATGCTGATGCTTATGGCATTCCTATGACTGACCTCTATATAGACCCCCTCATTCTGCCGGTGAATGTGGCTCAGGACCATGTGCCGGAAGTGCTGGAAACCTTGCGTCAAATCAAGATGCTGGCCAGTCCCGCACCGCGGACTACTATAGGCCTGTCCAATGTGTCCCAGAAGAGCCCCAACCGGCCCTTGATAAACCGTACTTTCCTGGTCATGGCCATGGCTGCCGGCCTGGATTCCGCCATCATGGATGCCAATGATAATGACCTGGTGGATGCAGCAGCTACTGCCAGCATTCTGTTGAACCAGACCATTTACTGTGATTCTTACCTGAAAATATTCCGCCAGCGCTAAGAGGCGGGTGGTTGATGAGAGCTTCCCATCCCCGGGAAGCTCTCTACCTCTATGGTTCAACTTGAGGTTAGAAGGAATTGAGGTGTGTCGGAGGGATGAGGGAAAAGATTGCGGTTAATCAGGATGTGGTAATCATTGGCGGGGGCATTTCCGGCATGGAAACTGCTGCTGCGCTTAGACGCCTTGGCCACCGGGTATTTTTAGTGGAAAAAAGCGATCAGCTGGGAGGGGTTTTTGCCGAACTGGCTTCACTGGTAGAAACCAGGGAAAAACCAGCTGAAATTGTTGAAAAATTAAAAAAACAATTACTTACTGATAGTGATGTGGCTGTTTTCCTGCAGAGCCAGGTAGTTGACTGTTTTGGTGTAGCAGGAAATTTCCGGGTACTGATTTCCGGGCCTCAGGGTCAGCAGGCCATTAATGCCGGGGCTGTTGTAATTGCCATTGGCCTCCAGACGGTACTCTGCCCGGCCAAATATGGTGGTTTGGGAATGAATGACCGGGTTTTAGGGCTGCTGGGCCTGGAAAAGGCCATAAAACAGACAGAGGTCAAGGGGCAGACCTATGTTTTCATCCTGGGCAAAACTACGGAAAATTTCTATATGCCCTATATTTCCACCTTGAAAAATGCCCTTCTTTTGCGGGAGACCTATCACAAAGATGTGCATGTATTTACCAAAAACATGAAGGTGGCCCAGGAAGGACTGGAAGAGTTATTTGGCCGGGCCAGGGCAGCGGGAGTAAATTTTTACCGTTATGAAAAGGATGTGCAAATTATTAAGCAGGGGGATAAGATCGAGGTAGCCTATCAGGATCCCTTCCTGCAGACTACAGGGAATAGCTTCAAGGTGGCGGCTGACTGGCTGATTATTCCGGAAGAGATTGTGCCCAACGAGGATGCCAGGGTTTTAGGACAGATTTTCCGTATTAGGCTGGATGCCTATGATTTCCGGGGTGAAGATAATGTTCATATTGGTCCACAGTTCACTTCCCGGGAAGGTATATATGTAGTTGGAAATACCCATGCTCCCAGCACTTACCAGGCGATTTTGATGGATGCGGCTCTGGTTGCGGGGGAAATTCAGCAAAAGCTGCCTGCTGCTGAAGTGGAAGTAATAGCAAACTATCCCAGAGTAGAGGCGGCAAAGTGTGTTGTTTGCCTAACCTGTTATCGCTGTTGCCCGCATGGTGCCATTGAAATTAAACATGATTATGCCAGCTATAACAACCTGTATGGTTCGGTGGCTTATATGAATCCTATTGCCTGCAGAAGGTGTGGAATCTGTGCGGCTGAATGTCCAGGTAAGGCCATTACCATGCCAGGCTATGAGGACCAGGAAATTCTGGGACAGTTAAAGGAGGCGGTAAACTGATGGCCAGGATAATTGCATTTTGCTGTGAAAATTCCGGTTGGCTGGCCTATCAGTCGGCCCGACCCAATTTGTCCTCCCAACTGAAGGTCAAAGCTATCAAACTACCCTGTTCAGGGAGGCTGGATGTGCTTTACCTCTATAAGAGCCTGGCAGCAGCTGATGGGGTAATGGTGCTGGCCTGCCAGAAAGAGAACTGCAAGTTCCTTCGGGGTAATAACCGGGCAGAACAGCGCTGGCAGGGAGTGGCCAAGATGCTGGCCTCTATGGGCGTAAATGCGGAAAGAATGGCTTTTGTCAATCTGGCAGCTAATATGGGCCCTCAACTTGCGGAAGAAATACTGGCTTTTGCTCAACGTTTGGCAGCCTTAGGGGATAAGCCGGGGAAGGTGGTAAATAAATGATAGTAGCTGATCGTAAACCATTGGAAGAGATCTTACAGTCTGTCTCCAATTATAAAAAGATTTTATTACTGGGTTGCCGGGGCTGTGTGACTGTCTGCCTGGCCGGTGGTGAAAAGGAAGTAGGTATACTGGCAGAACAGCTACGCCTGGCCCGGCAGGAAAACGGGCAACCTTTAGAAGTTTTAGAGGCTACGGTAGAAAGACAATGCGATTATGAATTTATAGACCAGGTCAGGGAAATGGTACCGGAAGTTGAGGCTATCCTTTCCACTGCCTGTGGTGTAGGGGTGCAGGGGGTTGCAGAACGATTCCCGGCGGTAAGGGTGCATCCGGCCCTGAATACCAAGTTTATGGGCATTAACCTCAAAGTAGGGGAATGGGCGGAAAGATGTCTGGGTTGTGGCAATTGCGTACTCAGCATTACCGGAGGAGTTTGTCCTATCGCCCGTTGTTCCAAAAACCTGCTCAATGGTCCCTGTGGCGGTTCCCAAAACGGTAAATGCGAAATCTCCAAAGATATTGATTGTGGCTGGCAGCTTATCCATGACCGTTTACAGCGCCTGGGTCTGGTGGAGCGCTTGCTGGAAATTCAGCCACCGAAAGACTGGACTACAGCCCGGGATGGAGGGCCGAGAAAACTGGTAAGGGAGGAACTGTACCTTGAAAGCGGGGAGTAAACTGGAACAACTGTTACGCAGGGGCGAGTTTGTGGTTTCCGGTGAGATTGGGCCACCGAAAAGCTGTGATGCCAATGTAATCAAAAAACACGGAGAGCACTTACGCAATGCCGCTGATGCTTTCAATTTAACAGATAACCAGACGGCGATCGTACGGATGTCTTCTATAGCTGCCGGCAAAATCCTGGTTGATATGGGAATTGAGCCCATTATCCAGATGACCTGCCGGGATCGGAACCGCATCGGATTGCAGTCAGACGCCCTGGGGGCGGCAGCTCTAGGGATAAAGAATATTCTTTGTCTGTCCGGTGACCATCAGCGTTTTGGTAATCACCCCATGGCCAAGAACGTCTGGGATCTGGATTCCATTCAGCTTTTACAGACTCTGGATGGAATGCGTAAAGGCTATTTCCAGTGCGGGGAACAGATGAAAAGCGAGCCTCCCAAGTTCTTCCTTGGCTGTGCAGCTAACCCCTTTGCTGACCCCTTTGAATTTCGGGTAACCCGTCTGGAGAAAAAAATCAATGCCGGTGCCGATTTTGTCCAAACCCAGTGTATTCTGGATATGGAACGGTTTGAGCGCTGGATGGAGCTGGTACGAGAACGGGGATTACATGAAAGGGCCTATATTCTGGCCGGCGTAATGCCGATTAAGTCTGCCAAGGCGGCCAGATATATGCAGAAAAATGTGGCAGGGATGATGGTTTCGGAGGAAATCTGTCAGCGCCTGGAAAAGGCGGAGGATGTAAAGGAAGAAGCTGTTAATCTGGTGGTTGAGCAGATTAAGTATTTACGCAATATGAAGGGAATTGCCGGGGTACACATTATGGCGGTCGCCTGGGAAGAGATTATTCCGACCATTGTGGAGAGGGCAGGACTTTTGCCGCGCCCGACTATTTAGAGCCGGCAAGGAGGGAGTAAAGTGAGTAACAATAACTTGCTGGTGATAGGAAGCGGTATTGCCGGTCTGACAGCTGCCCAGGCGGCAGCTAAAAATGGTTTTACCGTTCATCTGGTAGAAAAGGATGGGGTCCTGGGCGGTAAGGCGGCCACCTATGCCTGCAAAGCGACAAACAACTGTGCTAAATGTTCTGCCTGTCTGGTCTTGCAGGCCAGAGCAGCAGTGGAGGCTGAAGAAGGAATTAAGGTCTATCTGCATAGCCGTGTCAGCCGCTGCGGGGGACAACCTGGCAACTACCAGGTGCAACTCAAGACTCCGGCCGGGGAAGTGGAAATCCAGGTAGCCGGAATTATCGTAGCAGCCGGATTCTCTCCTCTGGCTCCTGAAAAGCGGGGTGAGCTGGGCTTAGGCTGGCAGCGGGGAGTGATTTCGGCTCTGGAGCTGGAACAGGCTCTGGCCAGGGAAGGGAAGTTTGTCAAAGCCTATCCCGGAGTGCAGAAAATCGGGTTTGTTCAATGCGTAGGCAGCAGGGATCTGGCTTTAGGCAATGAATATTGTTCTCAGGTTTGCTGCATGTATGCTCTGCGTTTGGCCCGCAAGATCAAGCATGAGCTTCCAGATTCTGAGATCGCAGTTTTTTACATGGATATTCAAACTTTTGGCCGCAGTTTTGACAAGTACCTGAAGGAAATTAAGGAAGTAGCTCAGATTAAACTGGTCCGGGGCATTCCTGCTAAAGTATTTTCCTTCCCTTATGAAAAGGTGACAGTACGTTATACTGATTCCCTGTCCGGAAGAGTAGAAAGCGAGCAATTTGATTTGCTGGTATTATCTACTGCTATTACTCCTGAAAATGAGCTGACTGAACTGGCCCAAACCCTGGGGATTGAACAGAACCGGTTTGGTTTTCTGGCCAATCTGGAGCCAGGAAATTACCAGAGCTCGAAAAAAGGGATTTATGTCTGTGGCACCTGTCAGGGACCGAAAAGTATCAGTGACAGCATAGCACAGGCCAGGGCGGTTGTAGGGCAGTTGCTAACTGACCTGGCTGCAAGATAAAGGGTGAGGGTCCCTTGCTTTTTCCAGGGTAATCTTTTATAATATAGCTAAACAAAGGGGGTTGCTGTACCTAACTTGGGCGAATAAGGAGGAAACAACATGCGGATTATTTTCAGCAAGAGTGGCGAACATTTGCCGTATATTCTGGCCAGTGCCGTCTGGCATTACTTGCAGCACTCCGATAAAATTCTTAATTCCACTCATGATCAGGAAGAAATCGCAAAAATTCTGGCTGAGCAGAAAATAATCAAAGAAGTTATAAATCCAGCCGTGAAAAACCCGGTGGAAGGGGAACGGTTTGCGGTTGAATGTGAAGATGCTGCTCTGATCAATCTGCTGGTGCGCATTTTACAATACTATCTGGATGAAACCAAGGATATCCTAAAAACCATAGAAGATCCGGAAATCACCAAACGGTGCCTGTTAGATGTGGAAATTATTGAAAAAGAACTGATTACAGCCATCAAGATTGCTGGTTAGACGAAGCCTGTGTGCTTCGTCTTTTAATTTGCGGGAAAAGTGGCAGGAATTTATTCAAGTGGTGACGAATTAGTTTTAGTAGGTTGGAGAGGGGGAGCGTAGCGATGGAAAAAATTGCAGTCAGAGACTTGCAGCCTGGAATGATCATGGCTGAAAGCATACTAGGAGACAATGGTATGATTCTGGTAGCTGAAGGTACGGTATTAACTGAAAGTTTGATTAATCGGCTTCAGAATATGGCGCTCTCCCAGGTGGCTATTTGCTCCCCGGGCACATTGATCACAGAAGCAGGAGAAGTCCTGGTTGATAAAGTTTTACAGATGGCACAAGGGGTGCTGGATAAATATATACCGGTACGACTTTATCAAGAGCGGGAAAATATAGAAGGGATCTATCAAAATGCGCGCTATTACCTGGAAAAAGTCATCAAGAATGAAAAAGTCAGTAAGTTTTATCTTGATTTAAGAGCCATCGATGATTTTACTTTACAGCATTCCATCAATGTGGCGGTTTTTTCCGCCCTGGTAGGGGTAGGGATGCATCTGACCCCTGAAATGATGGAAGAAATGGTTACAGCGGCCTTGCTTCATGATATTGGGCGTACCAGGATGGAGCCGGAACTGTTACAACAAGATCTGGAAAATCCCTTACAAGTAAATCCAGTCTGTGCAGAGCATACCAATATTGGCTATAAAATACTTAGAGAAGAAGGGTTTTCGCCAGCGATTGCCAGGGTGGCTTTGTACCATCATGAACGCTGGGATGGCAGCGGTTTTCCTCAGCATCTAAAAGGAGAAAAAATTGACTTATTTTCTCGAATTATAATGGTTGCCGATGTTTTTGATACCTATACCGGTCCTTTAGGGGGTAAGATGCGTTGTTTACCCCATGAAGCTATTGAATTTTTGTACGGTGGCGGAAATCTTTATTTTGATGCCCGGGCAGTAAAGGCTTTTATCCAGTTTATTCCGGTATATCCTCTGGGGACGGTAGTGCAGTTGAGCAGTGGGGAAATTGGAATTGTGGTTAATGTAGAGAAGAATGTGGCCACTCGCCCCATTATTAAGGTTTGTTATGACAAAAACAAACAAAAGCTGGCGGCCAGCTATCAACTTGATTTAGGTCTGGAAAAAACCACATTTATAACGAAAGTTTTATGGTAGGGTGAGGGTAAATGGACATCAATATTACCGCCAGTTTTGCAGCGGAGTTGACTGGCAATGGCAACATCAGTATTCCTGCCCTTTTATTGAAAGGCTTAGGACCACTGGATATAACTCCCGAGCAATTTCTGGTAATTACTTTGCTGCTTTATTTTCGACAGCAGCAAAATTTTTTTCCGACATCCCAGGAGCTGTCTGAGCTTTCGGGGCTATCGGAGACTACCGTTCAGCAGACGCTGGCCACGTTGATCGAAAAAAAGTTGCTGAGCATTAAACCCAAATTTATTGTTGCCAGGCAGGCACTGGAAGAAGAATATTCTCTAGAGCCGCTTTATCAGGCCCTGGTTAGTATTTGGGCCATTGAAAGAAAACAGGAACTGGCAGCGATTAAGCAAAAACTGCTGGAGGATCAGAAACAGGATCTGGTAGCCTTAGGACGTTTATTTGAACAGGAATTTGGTAGACCCCTTTCGGCCATGGAAATGGATCAGATTGCCAACTGGGTAATAACCGAGGGCTACGAACAGGATCTGGTGGTAGAGGCATTAAAACGCGGGATTTTACGCGGGGTACGCAACCTGAAATATATTGATAAAATCCTGCTTGACTGGCGCAATCGCGGCCTGGATAGCCTGGCTAAAGTCAAGGCGTTTGAAGAACAAATCGCCAGACAAAAACTGGGAGGTAAAGAACGTATCCGCAAAGAAAAACCGGTTGAACCGGCTCCAGATAGCAAATATGAACAGGTCTGGACCTAAGGAGGGACGGGAATGGAACCTGTGGGCTCGATTTTGCAGAAAAGGATAAGGGAACTGGGTGCCTATATTAATAAAAACAAGCAACCGAAAGAAATAAAGTATAAATGTGAACTCTGTCAGGATAGGGGCATCATTTTACTGGATGATTCAACTGGAAAGGTCTGTGATTGTACTGGTTTCCAGAAAGAACGTCAGGACCACCTGTTTCGCTTTTTAGCGGAAGCGGACTGGGAAAATTTTGACCTGAGTTTTTATCGCAGTGATAAGATTGAGCCTGGTAGCAAACTGGCCTATCGCCAGCTGGCTGAACAGGCTCTTAGTAGTGCCCGCGATTTTGTTAACCAGGTTGTCCAGGGATGCGCTGGCGATGGCCTGGTGATATATGGTCCCGTGGGAAGTGGCAAAACTCTGCTGGCAGCCTGTATTGCCAGGGACTTAATCAGGCAAGGCAAAAATGTAGTATTTCTAATTGTGCCGGAGCTGCTGGATGATATTAAAGCCACTTTCTATGATGATGAGAACGGGGAAAGCAAAATCATGATTCAGGCCAAGCAAGCTGAGATTCTCATTTTGGATGACCTGGGGGCCCATAACTATTCCGAATGGGTACGGAATAAACTATATTCTATTATTAATTACCGCCTTCTCAATCATTTACCGACAGTGGTTACTACCAATTTTACTTTGCCGGAACTGGATAAATATATCGGTGAAAGGACTACTTCCCGGCTAGTGCAAATGTGTAAGGGTGTCAAGCTGGCGGTGGATCTTGATATCAGGTATCAAATCAGGCGCATAAAGGAGAGGAAAAAGAGATAAATTAGGAGAGGAATTGTTTGGGAGGGATGTAAATGAGCATTCGTTTTGGGACTGATGGCTGGCGGGCTATTATGGCTGCTGATTTTACTTTTGCCAATGTAGCCATTGTCGCCCAGGGTATTGCTGACTATCTGCTGGAAACGGAAAAAGCACAGAAAGGGATAGTATTAGGCCATGATACCCGTTTCCTGGCGGAACAGTTTGCTGATCAGGTGCAGGCGGTGTTAACGGCTAATGGCATTCCTGTCTACCGGTTGCAGGGGCCCACTCCGACACCGGTTACAGCTTATGCCATTCGGGCTTTGAATACTGCCGGAGCAATTATGTTGACTGCCAGCCATAACCCGCCCCAGTATAACGGGATTAAATTTATTCAGGAATATGCGGGGCCAGCCAGTCCGGAGATTACCGCTCAACTGGAAGAAAAAATTGGCAAGGTAATAGCCGGTGGTGTAAATCATCAGCTGCCAAAACCGGAACTGGTGCATTCCGTTGATATCTGGGACAAATACTGGGAACATATAGATACAATCATTGATTTTAACCAGATTTGCCGGATTAAAGGGAAGATCGTTCTTGACCCCATGTTTGGGGCAGCGGCGGGTAAAGTGGCTGCAAAATTGCAAAGCTGTGGGTTAGAAGTAATAGAAATCAACGGTTACAGGGATGCCTTTTTTGGAGGAGGTTTACCGGAACCGGTAGCTTCCAGACTGCAAACTCTAACTCAGACAGTAGTTCAGGCAAAGGCGGTAGTGGGCCTGGCCAATGATGGTGATGCAGACCGTTTCGGAGTGATCGGATCTAATGGTGAATATCTGGCCCCCAATCAGATCTTGAGTATTATCAGCCAGTATCTACTGGAAAATGGGCAAAAAGAGGGGGGGCTGGTCCGTACTGTAGCGACCACCCATTTGCTGGATGAAATTGCGGGCAGGTATGAACGGAAGGCTACTGAAACCCCTGTTGGATTTAAATATCTGGCCCAGGAGATGTTACGGCGTCCTGTGGTATTAGCCGGGGAAGAAAGCGGTGGCCTCAGTATCGGTGGTCATATCCCGGAGAAGGATGGGATATTGGCCAATCTGCTGATCTTACAAATAATAGGGGCCACTGGACAAAAGCCGGAGGAGGCCTGGCAACTCTTGCAGGAACAATATGGTTATTATGCTTTTCGACGCCTGGACTTACATATTGAAAATGATAGGAAAAACCAATTAATGCAAAAACTGCGGAATGAACCGCCTCTGGTTTTCGGGCAGAGACAGGTACTGCAGCAATCTTTACTGGAAGGGGTAAAGCTCTATTTAGATGATGGTTCCTGGGTTTTATTCCGGCCATCCGGAACAGAACCGGTCTTGCGGATTTATATAGAAGCCCGTTCGGAACAGGCGTACTACGATTTAATAGCGGCTGGAGAAGCGGCAGTAAAATAAAATGTATAAAAACTCTGGTTTTTGGTTAGACTTAACTCCTGTAGACTAAAAAAGTTTACAGGAGGTTTTTTTGTCGATGAGTAAGGGAAAAAAATATCGATTATGTTGCCTGGTGCTGATTGGATTGCTTATGCTTGCTCCCCTGGCCCGGGCAGCGGAGGTCGATTTTCGTCAGGGCAGACTGGTGCCGATTGTTTCCAGGAGCATTGTCTTAAGCCGAAATGTACCCGCTATTCATCGGGTGCGTCCGGGAGAATACCTGTTGCGGATTGCGCGTCAGTATAATGTTTCAGTTCAGGATTTGATCAGAGCAAATGGTTTAAAAAGCAAAATTATTTACCCGGGACAAAAATTAATTATACCAAGGGGTAGCAAAATGATGGCCCGTGCATCTGGCAGAATGGCAGCCGGGGTTTATTACTACAAAGGCAGGATAATCAGGATCAGTGAAAGTGAAATGGATCTGCTGGCCCGGCTGGTGCATGCTGAGGCTAGAGGAGAGTCTTTCCAGGGAAAAGTGGCAGTAGCTGCTGTTGTCTTAAACCGGGTAATAAATGACCAGTTTCCTGATACCGTGAAAGAAGTTATTCTGCAAAAAACCCGGGGAACCTACCAGTTTAGTCCGGTCCAGGATGGGGCTATCAATTTGCCGGCTGACAGGGAATCTTATGAGGCAGTACGGGAAGCGCTTGCCGGTTATGACCCTACGGAAGGATCGTTGTATTTCTATAATCCTCAGATTGCCACAGATACCTGGATCAAAACTTTGCCTACATCTACGATGATTGGCAATCATGTTTTTGCCCGTTAGAGCTTGGCTCTAACGGTCTTTTCATGTAGAATATACATGAAGGAGGTTGGTTACATGGCAGCAAAGGTTTACTATACGTCAATGCGTACCAAACGGGGAGAGAGTTTGTTAGCCAAACTGGTACGTCTGTACAAAAGAGCCGGTTTTGAGGAAATCATCAGTCCTGGAGATCTGGTGGCCATCAAAGTCCATTTCGGCGAAAAAGGCAATACAGCGTACATAAGACCGCAATTTATCCGGCAGGTAGTAGAACAGGTTAAACTGGCCGGAGGGAAACCGTTTTTGACAGATGCCAATACCCTCTACCGGGGTAGCCGGGCCAATGCTGTTGACCATTTGATTACTGCTATTGAAAACGGCTTTGATTATGCCGTAGTGGGCGCACCTCTGATTATTGCTGATGGTTTGACCGGACACGACTATATTAAGGTGCCAGTTAACCTCAAACACTTTCAGGAAGTAAAAATCGGCGCTGCGGCGGTACATGCCGATGCCTTTATTGCTGTCAGCCATTTTAAGGGACATGAGGCTACCGGTTTTGGCGGCACTATAAAAAATATCGGAATGGGTTTGGGGAGCAGAAGTGGCAAGCAGAATATGCATTCTGACCTGTTGCCCCGGGTTAATCGGGAGAAATGCATTAAATGCGGGCGATGTATCAAGTGGTGTCCAGCTGATGCTATCGCCTTTGCCGGGGAGGAGGGGACTGCTCTTATCAGTGAAACCAGGTGTATTGGCTGTGGTGAGTGTGTAACCGTTTGTCCGGTTCAGGCTATTGCTATTAACTGGAAGACAGAAGCGGATATGTTGCAGGAAAAAATGGTGGAATACACCTACGGAGTACTAAAGGATAAAGTTGGTAAATGCGGGTTTATCAGTTTTGTTACCAGCGTTTCTCCTGATTGTGATTGCTGTGGCTGGTCCGATGCTCCACTGGTAGCCGATCTGGGCATTCTGGCCTCTAAAGACCCGGTAGCTCTGGATCAAGCCTGTGTCGATCTGGTTAACCAGGCTCCTGTCAACCGGATTTCTGTTCTGGGGGATAAACAGGTAGAGGATAAATTCCGCGCTCTCTATCCCAAAGTGGACTGGTCAGTACAACTAAGGTATGGCGAAGAAATTGGCCTTGGCACAAGGCAGTATGAATTAATTGAAGTTTAAAAGAAAGAGGCATTCTTCCTGAATTAAAGAAGAATGCCTCTTTTTATTGTATTTTTTGGAGGAAATTTAGTTATTGTGTCGAAAAATACATTCCGGGAGGGAAAAATTGTGGCACATGAAAACTTTGGCAAGACATTAATCGAGTTTAAGGTCGGAGTATTTTTATTCGCTTTTTTGTCTTATGTAGCTTTTATAGGCTCCAGTTCAATTTCATGGAACCTGATTCTGGCTATGTTATTAGTTATATCCTATAATTTCCTCATTTATTTTACATGGAATCATAATCTTCTGCAACGGAGCCGTTATCTAATTATCTTTGGTGAAATTGTGCTGTTTGGCTACTTGATGTTGTCTTCACAGGGTAATGCCTATTTCCAGCCTCTGTTTTACCTGGTGATTACCACCTATGCCATTCGGTTTGGGGCCAGATTCGGGTTGCTAACCGCCTTAACCGGCTGGCTGGCGGTAATTGTGACGGGAATCAGCCAGGAAGGGGATTTGCCTTTATTACTAAGCAAACCGGAAACGGGGATTTTGCAGGGCTCAATCTGGGCACTTATTGGCTGGTTTGTCGGTAAAATAATGGAAAGCCGTCATAAACTGCAGGAAAGCTATCAAAAACTGACTACCATTATGAAAATTGACCATATTACCGGGGTATATAGTTATCGGTATATTCAGCAGTTTCTCGCCGAGGAGATATTAAAAGCCAGACAAAAGCATGAGCAGTTATCGATAATTCGGATTAGTATTGATGGTTTCCAGCCGATAGTTGATGGCTATGGTCAGGAGGTAACCCAGCAGATTTTAAAGACTGTGGGGGAACTGATCCAGGAAAATATTCGAGGTAAAGATAAGGTAGGGCGATATGGGGAAGATGAGTTTATCGTTTTATTGCCCGGTTCCGATAGTTTCGATGCCCTGGATGTGGGGGAAAAAATTCGCATTGCCGTACGAAACCACTCTTACCCCTTTGAAGACGAGCAGCTCAGGATAACAGTCTCCCTGGGGATTGCCACTTTTCCAAAAGACGCTGAGGATATGGACAATTTATTATACAGGGCCAACCAGACCCTGTTTCGGGCCCGCCATTTACGGCGCGACCGGGTGTGCCTTTCATCTATCACCATTGATGAGGTACAGAATAAAATCAAAAAGGCTGGTACCGCTCTGGCCGAAAATATCCCTACCCTGGTTGCTCTCATTGATGCCAAGGATGTCAACACCTGTGGCCATTCGGAGCGGGTAACCAAATATGCGGTGGCTATGGCCAGAAAACTGGGCTTTACTGAAAAAGAACTGGAGAGACTGCAGTATGGAGCCCTGCTCCACGATATCGGCAAAATCAATGTGGAAGAACATATCCTGGATAAACCGGGAAGTTTGAATGAAGATGAAATTTACTCCATCCGTAATCATCCGGCCTTTGGAGCCAATTTTCTGGCTTCCATTGACTATTTGCAGATGGTAACACCGCTGGTTTTATATCACCATGAGCGCTGGGATGGCTCCGGTTATCCGGAAGGGCTGAAGGGTGAAGAAATACCGCTGGGGGCAAGGATTATAGCTATTGCTGATTCCTATGATGCCATGGTATCGGAACGTCCCTATAAAAAGCCCTTACAACCGGCAGCAGCCTGGGATGAAATCAAAAATTGTGCTGGTACCTGTTTTGATCCGGCTCTGGTTGAAGTATTCTGCCAGGTGGTGGATCGGGAAACCGGTCAGATCAAGCCCGCTTAACCGGCGGGCTCTAAACTTGCTCTTTTTGCCTTCTGTGATATAATTAAATGTGGCAAATAATTACTTAAGGAGGACTGGGAATGGAGCTGTGGCTGAGAGAGCAACATACAGAGGGCTATAGCGTGAGTTGGAAAATAAAGGAAATATTTTATCAAAAACAAACTCCATATCAACATCTGGCAATTGTTGAATTTTATGATTTAGGGAGAGCATTGGTTCTGGACGGGATTGTTCAGACCACTGAAAAAGATGAATATATTTATCATGAAATGATTGCCCATGTGCCCATGTTCAGTTTGCGGCAGGTGGAAACGGTACTGGTCATCGGTGGCGGTGATGGCGGTACAGTCCGCGAAGTGCTGAAACACACCGGGGTTAAAAAGGTGGTACTGGCTGAAATTGATGAAGATGTAATCAATGCCTGTCGGCAGTATTTGCCGGTAACGGCTGCCTGCCTGAGCGATCCCCGGGTTGAACTGGCCATTGGGGATGGGATTAAATATGTCGAGCAGCAGCAAGCTGCCTTTGATTTGATTATCGTTGATTCTTCCGACCCCATTGGACCTGCTGAACCACTGTTTGGCAGCAAGTTCTATCAGCTGGTCAAACGGGCTTTAAAGCCTGGAGGAGCAGTAGTAGCCCAGACGGAGTCGCCCCTCTTTTATCCACAGGCGTTTCAGAGAGCGGTGCAGGCTATGCGGGAGAATTTCACCTATGTTAAACCTTATTTAACAGCTATTCCTAGCTATGTGGGAGGATTCTGGACTTTTACTATGGCCAGTGATTCGGAACTGAAACCAAGCTGGCCTGAAACCCTGCCCTTTAGTAACCGTTATTATACACCGGAAGTTCATCAGGCTGCCTTTGCCTTACCGCCCTTTGTAGCGGAAATTGTGAATAAATAATAGTGATAAGGAGGGATAACCGGATGACCAGAAGCAAATGGCGTTTAGCGGTCATGGTTATCCTTTTTCTTTTTCTGCTCTCTGGTTGTAAACCCTTAAATCAATGGTTGCCACGTTTGCCACAGCCCCAGCTGCCGGCGGCTACTCTGATTACTGATCACAAGGGCAGAGTGATCGGACAAATTTATGAACAAAAACGTTATCCGGTTAAACTGAAAGACATATCCCCTTATGTGCTGCAAGCAGTAATAGCGGCTGAAGACCGGGATTTTTATCTGCATCAGGGGCTGGATCCAGCTGGTATAATCCGGGCTATCTGGCATAATTTGAGGGCTGGCCGGATAGTGGAGGGGGGCAGTACCATCTCCCAGCAAACGGTAAAAAACCTGTTTTTGAGCCAGGAAAGAACATGGAAGCGCAAGCTGCTGGAGGCCTGGTGGGTTATTCAGCTGGAACAGCAATATACCAAAGATGAGATCCTGGAGCTATATCTCAATAGCGTTTATTTTGGCGAAGGAGCCTATGGTATAGAAGCTGCAGCTCAAACCTACTTTGGCAAAAGGGCCAAAGATTTGAACCTGGCTGAAAGCGCCTTGCTGGCCGCTACTTTGAAAGCACCTTCGCGCGTAAATCCCTGGGCTAACCTGGAAGCGACCAAAAAGCGGCAGCGCTATGTTCTGCAGCAAATGGTGGAAATGAAAGTCATCACTCCTGAACAGGCCCGTCAGGCCGAGGAACAACCATTGCAAATCCGAAAAAAGCAAAGGGCTGTTTCCAGCCTGGCTCCTTACTTTCTGGACCTGGTCAAGCAACAGGCGGAAAAGCAGGTTGACCAGGAAACCTTGCTGGCAGGGGGACTGAAGATCGAGACGACTCTGGATGCAGAGATTCAGCAGGTGGTTAATGACAGGGTACAAACATATTTGCAGAAATATCCCGGACTGCAGGTAGCGGTGATAGTGCTGGAGAATGATAGCGGGGCTGTTCGGGCCCTGACCGGTGGCCGGGACTGGTGGCAGAGCTCATATAATCGGGTCTTGGCCCGCCGGCAGCCTGGCTCAGCTTTTAAATCTTTCCTCTATGCTCTGGCGCTGGAGCAAGGGATGCAGGCCAATAGCCTCTATAAATGTGAACCGGTTAATTTCCAGGGTTATCAGCCCCAGGATTATGGCAGGCCCGGTTATCATGGCCGGGAGCTGACTATGGCGGAAGCTGTCTGGGTCTCCGATAATATCATTCCTGTTAAAATTCTGGCCCAGTATGGCCCGGAGCAACTGGTTAAAGAAGCAAAAAAATTTGGTTTTACTTCACCCCTACCGCCGGTGTTATCCCTGGCCCTGGGCAGTGGTGAGGTGACTCCGTGGGAAATGGCGGCGGCTTATCGGGTTTTCCCTGGTAAGGGGCAATATATAGAACCCTGGTATATTTCCAGGATAGTTACCGGTACTGGTACTAATCTCTGGCAGGGACAGCCCAGGCGCTGGCAGGCGCTTGGACCTGAACTTGCTTTTCAACTGTTGGACATGATGCGCGGGGTTACAGGACCACAGGGCACAGCGGCCCGCATTAGCCAGATAATACGGAACCAGGCGGTTGCTGGCAAAACCGGGACCACCCAGGAGAACCGTGATGCCTGGTTTGCAGGCTTTAATAGTAAATATACCGTTGTAGTTTGGCTGGGATATGATCTCAAAGGAAAAGGGGTAGGGACTGGAGGAAAAATGGCCGCTCCGCTCTGGGCTGAAATTGTCAATTCCCCTGCCTTGCGAGGGGAGATGGAATTTAACGTTCCTGGTAATATAGTTAAGGAAAAAGTTTGTCTGGATTCAGGGCAAAAGGCAGGACCAGCCTGTGAACGCACTGCCGAGCTGGCTTTTGAGCAGGGTAAAGAGCCCCAGGAGTACTGTGCCCTGCACTGGTTTGTTCCCTTTATCAATCTGCCTGGATTTTAGGAGAGATAGGGGAGAAGGAAGATGGCTGAAAAAATTTGGCACTGGCTTTGTGAACATGACAGGATCTACGCCGGTGACCCTGTTTGGATTAAACCTTTACAGCAATTGAGCCGGGAGGAAAGGCGCAAAGTCTATGGAGCGCAGGGACGAGCCGTGGCAGAGTTAATCTTGAAAACCCTGAAGGAGGATACGGCTCTAGCAGCAGAATGGGAAAAGGCTGTAATCGAGAGCGTACTGGCCAAAGGCGGTGACCGGGATTTCCTGGATAGCCAGGTCATGGCTGTCCTGGGCCCACTCAAACTCAATCATTATATCACCAGAGAAGCTGAAGCCCGGGGGATTTTGTTAAAAACAGGAGCCAGCCAGGGAGGTTGCATGCTGGCAATCGTGATCATGACATTGGTGGTGGCGGTCATTGCCTGGCTGACTCGTTAGAAAAAAGAGGAGGTAAGAAGGATGCGGAGAGTACAGACAGATAAGGGAGAAGTGGCAGTAGGAGGGCCGCTAACGGAAGATGTGCTGGCATGTTTGCAGTTTGATCCGGGCTTAACTGCCTTTCGGCGGCCTCATGAACAGCACCGGGCTTTGCAGCAAATAGCGGCCATGCCGGAAGGCAGGGTATATGGATGTATTGCCGACGAAACACTGGTAGGCTATGTAACCTTTCATCCTGCTGAAGAGGAGGGGCGCTGGGGTAAAGGGGAATTTGCCGGCTTTATCCTGGAACTGGGGGCTATTGAAATTTCACCGGAGTGGCGGGGTTTTGGGCTGGCTGGCTTACTGTTGCAGGAAACTTTCTGTGATGATTTCTGGGAAGATTATATCGTGATTTCCCAGCATTTGCACTGGCACTGGGACTTAAAAGGCACAGGGCTGGATTTATGGGGCTACAAGAAGATGTTGAGTCATGTGATGGAGAAAGGGGGATTCCAGCTCCGAAATACCGATGAGCCGGAAATAGCCAGCCATCCTGCCAATATGCTCCGGGTACGGATCGGCAAACGAGTACCGGCGGAGAGAGTCATCCAGTTCGAAGGCAGCCTCTATCAGAATCTTTGGATGTTATAAAGACAGGGAGGGAGAAGGATGGAAGTCTACCGAATTATGCGTTCACCAGTGGTAACTGTTAACCCTCAAACTACCCTGGCGGAAGCCTGGAAAATTATGAAAAATTTGCGCATCAGGCATTTGCCGGTAATTTCCGAAGGGCGGCTGGTAGGGATTGTTTCTGATCGGGATTTGCGTTCTGCCAGCCCGGCGTTCTGGGAAGAAAACAGCGAAGAAAAAACCTGCCAAATTTGGATCGGGCAGATCATGAGCAAAAATGTGATTACTATCGCGCCTGATGATACCATAGATGAGGCAGCCAGGATTATGTATGAATTCAGGATCGGCTCCTTGCCAGTGGTCGATGGCAAGTACCTGGTCGGGCTTTTGACCCAAAGCGATATTTTGCGGGCATTAACGGAATTGCTGGGTGTACACGAACCCGGCTCCCAGTTAATTTTGGAGATACCAGATCGGCCAGGCGTACTGGCTGACATCGCCATTATTTTCAAAAATCTGGGAGTAAATATTGTCAGTGTTGTCACTTTACCCAAACGCAGGCATGAGGAATACCGTTTGATGGTAATCAGGGTCAATACCATCGATCCCCGCAAAATTATGGCTGCTTTACAGCAAGCAGGATATATAGTCAGAACGCCGCGACTGGAGGATACCGGCTATGGGCGGTAGAAGTCTTTTAATCCATAGCCGGCATTTTCAGCGGTATCAGCTTAGTGATGAACATCCCTTCAATCCTTTGCGGCTGGAATTAACAGAAACCCTGATTAAAGCCATGGGGCTATGGCCAGAGAAGGCGCTAGAAGCGCGAGGTGCAACTTTTGAAGAACTGGTACTCTTCCATTCTCCTGCCTATGTCAATGCGGTTTTTAGTCTGGGGGAAAAAGGGGAATGTTCCCTGGGCCCCGAGGCATGGGGACTGGGTACGGAAGACAATCCGGTTTTTCCCCGGATGGGGCAAGCAGCAGCCTTGCTGGTGGGGGCATCGATACAGGGAGCCGAATTGATTCTTGCCGGCAACGCTGAGCATGTTTTGAACTATGCGGGTGGATTACACCATGCCCACCGGGAACAGGCTTCCGGCTTTTGCGTTTTTAATGATATTGTGCTGGCAATCAAGAAATTTTGTCAGGCAGGCTGGCGGGTCGTCTATATCGATACTGATGCTCACCATGGTGATGGCGTGCAATGGGCATTTTATGATAACCCCCAGGTTTTAACCATCTCATTGCATGAAACGGGAAGATATCTCTTTCCTGGTACAGGGAAAATTACCGAACTGGGTCAGGGAGCCGGATATGGCTATAGTATCAATTTACCTTTAGAACCCTTTTCGGATACTGCCAGTATGCTGGAATGTTTTCAGCTGCTGTTACCTCCTCTTTTAGAGGCGTTTAAACCGGATGTAATTGTTTCTCAGCACGGCTGTGATACCCATTATCTGGATCCATTAACCCATCTGCATGGGGACATGCATCTATTACGAGCCTATGCCGAGTTAATTCACGGCTATGCCCATCAATATTCCGGAGGAAGGTGGCTGGCCTTAGGGGGAGGGGGTTATGATATCTGGCGGGTTGTTCCCCGGGCCTGGACACTCCTCTGGGCAACTTTGAGTCACCAGCTGTGTTTACCAGTTGTACCGGCCAGCTGGCTAGAACAGTGGCAGGGAGGAGCGCCAGTACCTTTACCGGCAATGATGATGGACCCGGAAGACATGGTAAAGCCTATTCCCCGGCAGCAGGAAATTCGCGAAAAAAATCTGGCTAATGCGCAGCGGGTATTACAAAATGCTTATCCTATTATCGCAGGAATAATTGGTTAAACGGAGGTAGCAATGAAAAAAGATGTTGCGGGCTCTGTTGTTGCGTTTTCGCCTGAACAGGCCTTTGCAAGAACAGGCCTATGTGTTATAATTTTTTTAGTATTTTGCTTGTTGGGAGGGATTTTTGGTGAGATTGTTGATCATGGGGCCCCCGGGTGCTGGTAAGGGCACTCAAGCCGAGGTATTAGTAAAGAAATTAGAGATACCTCACATTTCCACCGGTGATATGTTCCGGGCTGCTATTAAGGAAGGCACTGAAATGGGCAAAAAAGCCAAGGAATATATGGATGCCGGTCAACTGGTTCCCGATGAAGTAGTGGTCGGGATGGTAAAAGAGAGACTGAGCAAGGAAGATTGTGCTCATGGCTTTTTACTGGATGGTTTTCCACGGACTATCGCCCAGGCAGAAGCACTGGAAAAAACATTACAAGAATTGGATATGCAGATCGATGCAGTCATTAATATAGCTGTGCCCCGGGAGAAACTGATGGAGCGCCTGACCGGTCGTAGAATTTGCCGGGCTTGTGGAGCCAGCTATCATGTAGTATTTAATCCTCCTGCCCGGCCAGGCATTTGTGACAAGTGTGGTGGAGAACTGTATCAACGGGATGATGATAATGAAGCAACAGTAGCCAATCGTCTGGATGTTTACGAGGCTCAAACTCAACCATTAATTGACTTTTATCAAGTCAGGGGATTACTGCGGCAAATCGACGGTGACCAGCCCATTGACAAGGTATTGAGTGATATTTTAACGGCTATTGGCAAATAATTTTGGTGGATTTTTGGCCACAGGATTACCTTCCTGTGGTTTTTTATTAAAGTCTGTTGACAAGGAGGTGAAAAAGTGGCAACAGTATTGAAGGAAGTATCCCGTATCTCCGGACTTTATGGTCTTGATGGCGAAGAAAAAGTAGCCAAAGAGCTGGCGGAACAGCTTCCGGAATATTTTCTGGTGATTAACTCACCGCGCCTGGCAATGAATGATAATGTGGTGGATATTGACCATATTGTGATTACGCCGGCTGCGATCTTTGTCATCGAGAGTAAAAACATGAATGGCCGTATTACCGGCGGCCTGATGGGCAACTGGACCCAGGAGCGATTAAATGATGGCAAGAAGGAATATATCAAGATAGGCAATCCTGCCGCTCAGGTTAATCAGTATACCAAAGTTGTTCGGGACTATTTAAAACATCATTACTATCAGCAATACCAGGTCCAAAAAAATTTTAAGATGGAACCCATTGTAGTTTTTACCCATGAACATTCCAATATTAATGGGATTCACTACACTTCCCGGGGACGGGTTGGTAAGGTCAGAGTTTTGTTGTTAAAGGACCTTGTTTCCCATATTATGAGCTTTGATAAGGAATATATGACTTTAGAGGAGA
Organism: Carboxydocella sp. ULO1; assembly: GCF_002049255.1. NCBI lineage: Bacteria > Bacillati > Bacillota > Clostridia > Eubacteriales > Clostridiales Family XVI. Incertae Sedis > Carboxydocella > Carboxydocella sp. ULO1. Next base: position 159,065 of record NZ_BDLQ01000125.1, read on the forward strand.
TGCATGAGGTAGCTGATATCCTGGTGCCTCAGGATCAGCGGGAACAAACCGGGGTTTATCCGGTGCTGAACGATTTGCCCAAAGAAAGTTTTCGCAGCCGTTATCAGATTCTGGAGGAGATAGGCCGGGGAGCTACCGGGGTGGTTTTCCGCGCCTTTGACAATAAGCTGGATCTGGAAGTAGCAGTAAAGCGGCTGTATGCGGGCCAGGATGGAGAGAAACATAAACAGTGGAAGCAGATTGCCCGGGTTTCTGCCCGTTTGAATCACGCCAATATAGTACGCATCCATGACTATTACGAAGAGGATGGCGAGTTTTACCTGGTCATGGACCTGGTCCAGGGTTTGACCTTGAGTGAGGCTCTGGAACAAAGGCAATTTAGCTGGCGCGAAATCTATGATATTCTGGAACAAATATGTAATGCCCTGGACTATGCTCATCGAGAAGGGGTTATTCATCTAGACCTCAAAGGGGATAATATTCTCATTGATGAAAAAGGACTGGTGCATGTTACTGATTTTGGTCTGGCAGCCCTAGCGGAACTGGGCCCTGGCAAAAGCATAGGCACTCCCCTCTATATGGCACCCGAACAGGTAAGAGGAGAAAGGGGGGATAAATCTTCTGACTGGTTTGCGGTCGGAGTTATCCTGTATCAATTGATAACCGGACATTTTCCTTTTTATGGAAAAGACTTGCAAGAAGTAGGACAGGATATTTTATACGGGCAACCCCCGCCGTTAACCCGCTGGCGGGAGGATGCACCGGCAGAACTGGAAAAGGTGCTGGCCAAAGCCCTGGCCAAAGAAGCCAGGCAGCGCTATCAAAGCGGGCGGGAGTTGCTGACTGATTTGAAAACTGCTCTGGGTGAACGCCTTGAAAGTGGACAGGGCTTGACCCAGCAATGGTTTGCCAATCAGCGCTGGTTAAATTTCTGGCGGGATGATAAAAAGAAATTTTATGTCATTGTGGCCCTAACGGCATTAATCTTTGGCTGGATGTTCAGTTTACAAATGTATATAGACCGGAAGTTCCCCCAATCCGGCAGCAGTACAACTGGGGAATTATTACAGGATAGCCGTCTGGATACTACTTTAATTACCAATGAAAATATAAATCAGGCTTATAATAAAGTTGAAGAATGGTCCGGACGCAAAGTTAAGATTACAGGGAGACTGGAGAAGCTGGTTAATCGAACAGAAGATTATCTCTTGTTACAAATGGCTGTTTCAGATAGCAAAGGAGCTATTACCAGAATCCTGGTCCAGTATAATGGGGATCCCCATCTCCTTCTGCAAAAAGAAGAGAGTTTGCCTCTGGTCAGACTGGTAGGCAATCTGGGCTCAACTACTACTGTTGATCCCCGCAATGGGGAAATAATAAAGATACCCTTGATAGTCAACAGTGTAATTGAGCCAATTGAATTATGGAATGCCATGACACCAGCTAAATACAAATTGGATGTTAAGCAGATACTGGTGCGACATGGGATAGAGGTAGAGCTGGAGCGGATAGAAATAGCAGAGGAGGAAACGCGTTTATTCTTAAGGGTCAAGAATCGTTCCTTGCAAAAACATCTGGTCTCTCTGGCTAATCCTCAGGCTAGACAAGGAAATAATATCATCTACCAGCTTTACCATAGCGAAAACAATTATCAATTCGAGTTACAACCCGAACAGGAGGTAAAAGGGCAAATTATCCTTGGGCCCCTTGATATTATCCAGCGGCAAGTCGAAATTAGTTTGGGGAATAATTTTTTGGGACAGGAACCCTGGGTATTTTCAGTCAAGTGGTAGGCACGGCAGCATAGAATATATTAGAACCCGAAAGGGAGGTGCTGACCGTGCCCCAATTCCTTTTGCGTGACCTGGCTACGGAAATTTATCTGGAAGTTTTATGGATTTATATAGATGATGCCCTGGATCGTCAGGACAAAAGAAGGTTTGAAGAATTATGTGGCGAATTATTGTCTATTATTAATGGAACAGGTTGAAGGAGGGCTGGTTATGTTAAAGCGAATCGGAGTATTAACAGGTGGGGGTGATTGCCCGGGTTTAAATGCGGTGATCAGGGCAGTTACCAAATCGGCCCTGCGGGCTGGTCTGGAAGTGGTTGGTATCGAGGATGGTTTTGGGGGGTTAATCAGACAACAGTTTCGCCCTTTGAATCTGGCGGCTGTGTCCGGTATTCTTCCCAAAGGGGGAACGATACTGGGCACTACCAACCGGGACAACCCCTTTAAATACCCTGTGCTGGTAAATGGCGAAAAAAAGTATGTGGATATGTCCCAAACTATCCTGGACAATCTGGCGGTAGCGGGAATTGATGCTCTGGTGGTTATTGGTGGGGACGGCAGTTTGTCTATTGCCAGGGAGTTACATAATAAAGGCTTAAGGGTAGTAGGTGTTCCGAAAACTATAGATAATGATTTATCTGCTACTGACATTACTTTCGGCTTTGATACTGCTTTACATACGGCCACCGAGGCGCTGGACAAGCTCCACACTACTGCTGAATCCCATCACCGGGTAATGATTCTGGAGGTTATGGGCCGTTATGCCGGTTGGATCGCTCTGGAGTCAGGGGTAGCTGGTGGTGCTGATGTAATTTTGATTCCAGAAATAGAGTTCCAGATTGAAAATGTGGTTAAGAAAATCGAGGAACGCTGCCAGCAGGGCAAGAAATTCAGTATTATAGTTGTAGCAGAAGGAGCCAAACTGGGTGAAAACCTGGTAGTGCAGAAAGTAATTGAGGATAGCGGTGATCCTATTCGCCTGGGAGGGATCGGCCAGCGGCTGGCCGATGAGCTGGAGCGCAGGATTAATCTGGAGACCAGAGTGACAGTGCTTGGCCATTTACAGCGCGGTGGCAGTCCTACTCCATTTGACCGCATTCTTGGTACCCGTTATGGGGCAGCAGCCGTAAAAGCCCTGCTGGAAGGGGAGAACGGGGTAATGGTAGCCTTGCGCACTCCCGATATAGTAACTGTTTCCCTGGCTGAAGCTACCGGGGTATTAAAGCGGGTCAATCCTGAACATGATCTGGTTCAGGCGGCTAAAGCCACTGGCATTTCTTTCGGTGATGAATAATATATAAATAAATATATAACAAAAAAGAACTGTACCCACTCTGGATACAGTTCGGAGAAAAGGGGAGAGGAGATGAGGTGATAACAGGACTTATCCTGATTCATATTATAGCTATTTTTTACTTCCTGACCAGTAATTTGGGGGGAGTTGCCGTTTTTGCTGGCTGAACGGCAGAAATGAGGGATTATTTATGATACGTGAGTTAATAAAGCTAAAGAATTTTTGCTGTTTGGTTTTTTCCTCAGCCCAGCAGGCATTGGCCGCAGAGCATATTGTTGATACCCGAGCTTTACCAGCACTAATCATCCCCACTCCCCGTATTATCACAGCTTCTTGCGGGTTGTCGTTGAAATGCCGGTTAGAGGATGAAGCCACAGTTACAGCGGTTTTACGGGCTGAGGGTATAGAACCGGAGGCTTGCTATATTTGTACCGAAGGCCAATTACCCGTTTTGAAATGGAAGGGGACTTAAGCTTTGGGGATTAAGAATTTTGTTGCTATTGATATTGAAACAACAGGAGTTTCACCGGCGATTGATGAGATCATTGAGATCAGCATCTGTCGGTTTGAAGAAGGAGAACTGGTAGAGAGCTGGGAGACTCTGGTTTGTGCTAAACATCCTGTTCCCAGGGAAATTACCCGGTTAACCGGTATTTCTTCGCAGGATTTGCAGCGGGCACCGTGCTGGGAGGAAATAGCGGATCTGGTACGGGATAAAATTGGGGAATTGCCTGTGGTTGGCCATAATGTAGAGTTTGATCTGGGCTTCCTGCGTGCCCGCGGTATTTATGCGGGCCATTTTTTTGATACCTGTCAATTGGCCCGCCTGTTGTATCCCGGTTTGTCTTCTTATTCCCTGGCTGCTGTGGCCAGCTTTCTGGGGCTAAAACTCGGAGAAAGGCACCGGGCCCGCTGGGATGCGGAATTGGCCGGGCAACTCTTTCTCTTAATGCAAGCGGAAGTGGAACAGCGACCACTACCCTGGCTTACCATGGTAGCCAAATGGGCCAATCCAGCCTGGTCCCTGGGCAAACTGATCAGAGAGACAGCTGAAGCAGCTCTAAAAGCCGGATTTGCTCAGCTGCCACCCACCATGGAATGGTTAACTGCGGGCCAGCGGTTACAGTACGCTGACAGCGCAGTTACCGATTCCGGGTTGACGATAGCAGAGATTTTTGCAACAGGTGGGCCCCTGGCCAGGGTGTTTAATCAGTGGGAGAGTAGAGCCCAGCAAATTGAACTGGCTGAAGCTATTTTTACGGCATTAGCCAATGAACGACATTTGGTGGCAGAGGCAGGAACCGGTACTGGCAAGTCCCTGGCCTATCTATTACCTGCGGCAAAGATAGCAATTAGAGAAGGAGCCAGAGTAGTGATCAGTACCAATACCCTGGCTTTGCAGGAACAGCTGCTGGAAAAGGATGGGCCAGTTCTACAACAAATTTTTCCTGGACTAAAAATATTGCCTCTTAAAGGCCGGAGTAATTATTTATGCTGGCGACGCTGGTGGGAACTGGTAGATGGCAGTGAGAGCTGGGATCAGGAAACCTGGACTTTGGCTGGCCGCCTGGCCTGGTGGCTGCATATCACTAAAACCGGCGATGAGGCTGAACTCAGGTTACATGGTCCTGACCGCAGCAAATGGGATTTACTCAAGGCGGAAAGGGATATTTGTCTGGGCAATGCCTGTCCCTGGCAGAAATGCTGCTGGGTGCAAACCAACCGGCTGGCAGCCCAGAAGGCCCAGCTGCTGGTTACAAACCATTCACTCCTCTGTACTGATTTGAAACTGGAAGACAAAGTTTTGCCTGGATATGATTATTTAATCATTGATGAAGCCCATAATCTGGAAGAAGTAGCCCAGCGCCATCTAGGACTGCGCCTGGGTGAAATCGACTTTAGGAGATGGCGGACTGGCCTCTGGCGACGGCCTTTTGGTGGACAGGGGCCTCTGGGTGTACTGGAGAGCTTACCATTAAGGGAAATTAAAGAGGAGCTCCTGCCAGTAAAAAGCCTTAGCCAGGAAGTGGAGAGCCGGGAAAAGGAGTTTTGGGAATTCATTGCCAGCGGGGAAAGATTACCGGAAGTGGTAGGAGACAATTATTTATTGAAGCTGAAAATGTTAGTGGATAGCTTGAACAAGCTGGTCTCTCAGGCAAGGGCCTGGAATCAGGAGGGGCTTATCGCTGAGAGTTTGCTTTCTGAATTGGGAGGAAGAGTCAATCAGGGGCAGGAACTGGTTGAAACTCTGGAAATTTGGTTACAACAACCTTTTTCCAACTGGGTTTACTGGATTGAAGATGGCAATATCTGTGCTGTCCCTGTGGAAGTAGGGCCGATATTGCAGGAGCAGCTTTGGAGCCGAAAAAAATCAGTGATTTTTTGTTCCGCTACCCTTTCCATAGCAGGAAAGAATCACTACTATGCCGAAAGCATCGGGTTAAGAGCCTCTGATTACAAGGAAATTGTTTTATCCAGTCCCTTTGATTATAGAAATCAGGCCCTGCTCCTGGGTGTAGCAGAAGGACCTGATCCCGGGCGGGAAGAAGACAGGCTGGCTGAATATCAGGCCGCCATGTTACTGCAGTTGTTATCCCATTCCGAGGAAAGAGTACTGGCCCTTTTCACTTCTTATAAACATTTGAATACAGTGGCTGATCTGATCGCAGAGCCTATGTTACAGATGGGGCGAAAATTGCTGTTACATGGCCGGGATGGCAGCCGAGGCCGTTTGATTCAGGAGTTTAAGAGTATTGATGGTGCAGTTCTCTTTGGCACCCAGAGTTTCTGGGAGGGCGTAGATCTCCCCGGTGACCTGTTGCGAATGGTGGTAATTATGAAACTGCCCTTTGCTGTGCCCACCTATCCTCCGGTGCAGGCTAAAATGGAATTATGCCGCCAGGCCGGAAAAAATCCTTTTACCAGAGTATCTTTGCCCAGAGCTATCATTCAGTTTAAACAGGGGTTTGGCCGTCTCATTAGAACGGCAGAGGACTGGGGCCTGGTAGTAATTCTGGATCCCAGATTAAAAAACAAAAGCTATGGCCGGGAATTTCTCAACAGCTTGCCAGAGGTAAATGTTGAATGGGCCCATCCCCGGGAAATCGGTTTAAAGGCAAAAACTTGGCTGGAAGCAAGAAAAATGCTACAATATTTAACATAAAATCAAACAGGGGGTAATATGTTACATGCGACAACCGTATCCGATTGCCAGGGAAGCTTTTCCCTACCTGATTTTTTTGGGGATCATCACAGTGTTAGTTGCTTTCTGGTCCTTCTGGGCCGCTCTGGTGCCTTTGACCCTGTTTCTTTACATTGCTTTTTTCTTTCGCAACCCCAAACGTCAGATTCCAACCGATCCGGAGCTGATTTTATCACCAGCTGATGGACGAGTTATGGTTGTAGAAGAAGTGGATGAAAAGCGTTTTCTCAACGGAAAAGCCATCAGGGTCAGTATCTTTCTTTCAGTTTTCAATGTTCATCTCAATCGCTGTCCCATTGCCGGTACTATTGCGTATACTGCTTTTGAAAAGGGTCAGATGCTGCCAGCTTATAAGCCGGAAGCTGCCAAACTCAATGAAAAGAACTTCATCGGCATTGAAAATAACAATTTCAGGGTGCTAGTAGTGCAGATTTCCGGACTAATTGCCCGTACCATTGTCAGCTGGGTTAAAACCGGTGATAAGGTGGCAAAAGGGGAAATTTATGGTCTGATCAAGTTTGGCTCCTGTACAGAGATTTATTTTCCAGCCAGTTGCGAAGTACTGGTAAAACCAGGGGATAAAGTAGTTGGGGGCATTACAGCGGTAGGGAGGATAAAGGATGCATAAGACAACCAAGGCCATACCCAGTATTTTTACCCTTGCCAATTTGTTACTGGGAGTTCTATCTCTTATTTATACCCAGAATAAGGAATGGCAGCTGGCAGCGATAATGATCTTAGGTGCTATGGTATTAGATGGCATGGATGGGCGGTTGGCTCGCAGGCTGGAGGCTACCTCGGCTTTCGGCAAAGAATTGGATTCTCTGTGTGACCTGGTAAGTTTTGGGGTAGCGCCGGCTTTACTGGCATACAGCAAAGTTTTATATGTTTGGTCCAGTGTTGGAATGATTATTGCCATTGTTTTTTCTCTGTGTGGAGCGATCCGGCTGGCCCGGTTTAACATTTTAAATATAACGGGATATTTTGTCGGGGTACCAATTACTGCTGCTGGCAGTCTGGTTGCCTTGTTAATCCTGGCTGGACACTATTTGCACCCCTATGTTTATCCGGTAGTGATGGTTGTTTTGTCTTTTTTAATGGTCAGTAACATTAAAGTTCCAAAATATTAGTGTTGTAAAACCCCCTTGGCGCATAGTATAAAGTAGTGATTGTTGCGAAGGGGTGAAAAATATGCGCGTGTTATTCATCCCCTTGCCGGGGTTTCTCCGAAATCTGTTGCTCAAGCTGTTTCAGTAATTGATAACAGCCTCATTGGAGGCTGTTATTTTTTTCTGAATTAGTCAGAAAATTTTTATTTATCGGCAGGAATTGGCGGTAAAACGTTGAATATAAATTTAACATGCATGGTTGTGTTGGCCTATTAGCACCACTCTTCACTTGCCGTGGTAGGGAGGTGACCTGGTTATTACCAGAAATTTCGCACATATCTGATGAAAGGAGAGTGGACGATGGAGGATGTGGTAAATATCACCGATTTAATAGCGGCCAACCGAGATTTTGCCCGGCAGGTTATGGAGGAAAGTGGCGAAAACCTGCGTCAATGTTATCAATGTGGAAAATGTTCGGCTGGCTGTCCGGTAGCGGCCGATATGGACATACGTCCAAACCGTATCATTCGGATGGTGCTATTAGGTATGAAGGATGAGGTATTGTCTTCCCGGACCATCTGGATGTGTGCTACTTGTTCCACCTGTACTACCCGTTGCCCGCGTGATGTGGATTTGGCAAAAATCATGGATACTCTGCGCATCATTGCTCAGCGAGAAGGAGTGCTGGCAGGGAGCAAGGCAGAAGCTATATTCCACAATTTGTTCCTGGATTCCATCAGCCGCTTTGGTCGAGTATATGAGCTGGGCCTGGTTATTGGTCTGAACCTTAAAACCAGGAATTTATTTAAGGATGCTGATCTGGGCTGGCCGATGATCAGCAAAGGCAAGCTGAATTTGTTGCCCCACCGCATCAAAGGTGCGAAAGAAGTGGCCCGGATTATAGCCGAGGCTAAAAGAACGGAGGGACATAGCTAATGGAATTTGCATATTATCCAGGCTGTTCCCTGCATTCAGTAGCTGCTGAATATGAACAGACTACCAGAGCTGTTTGCCAGAAACTGGGTGTATCCTTAACCGAAATTCCCGACTGGAACTGTTGTGGGGCCAGCTCAGCCCATAGTGTCAATCATTTAGCCGGTATAGCCGTACCGGCCCGCAATCTAGCTCTGGCAGAAGAACAGGGCAAGGATGTAGTGGCACCTTGTGCAGCCTGTTACCAGCGGTTAGTGACAGCTGATTATGAAATGCGGGAGCAACCGGAAACCAGGGCCAGGGTAGAAAAGCTCATCCAGCGCCCCTGGCAGGGCAAGGTCAAGGTATTATCCATTCTTGATGTTTTTAACCAGATAGGTCTGGAACAGATTCGCAAAGCGGCTGTTAAACCTCTGGTTGGTTTAAAGGTGGCCTGTTATTATGGCTGTTATTTGGTCAAGCCGCCCAAGATCGCCCATGTTGATGATCCGGAAAACCCAATGTTAATGGACAATATTCTGCGCACCCTGGGAGCAGAAACTGTGGACTGGCCTTTCAAAACTGAATGCTGTGGCGGTTCCCTGGTACTTACCAATACCGAAGTGGTTTTACGTCTGGGTAAGGACATTCTGGCGGCGGCTGAGGCAGCAGGGGCGAACTGTCTGGTGACACCATGCCCTCTCTGCCAGCCCAACCTGGACATGAGACAGAGCCAGATCAATAAACATTACAATACCAGTTTTAATTTACCGGTGTTCTATCTAACTGAACTGATGGCACTGGCACTGGGTGTCAGCAAAAGCCAGATACCTTTACGCAAACATTTTATTGATCCTCAGCCATTGTTAGTTTCTTTCTAAAAATTAATGATCAGGAGCGATGCCTATGAAACGCACTGGAGTGTTTTTATGCCATTGCGGAACTAACATCGCCGCTGTGGTTGATGTCAGTCGAGTAGCTGAAGAAGTCAAAAAAATGCCTACTGTTGCTCATGTGGAAGAAAACAAGTATTGCTGTTCTGAGCCGGGGCAAGAGGCGATTATCAGGGCTATTAAGGAACATAAACTGGACAGAGTGGTAGTGGCGTCCTGTTCCCCGCGGATGCATGAGCAAACCTTCCAGAAGGCACTGGAAAAAGCGGGGTTAAACCCTTATTTGCTGGAAATGGCCAATGTGAGGGAACATTGTTCCTGGGTACATGCACAGGAACCGGAAAAAGCTACTGTTAAGGCGATTGATCTGGTAAGGAAAGCAGTGGCTAAGACCGTTCGTCTGCAGCCCCTGAAGGAAGATTACATAGGTATTACTAAACGGGCCCTGGTTATCGGTGGTGGAATTGCCGGTATCCAGGCAGCAATTGATATTGCTGATGCTGGCTATGAAGTTTATCTGGTAGAACGGGAAGCTACCATTGGCGGGAAGATGGCCATGCTGGATAAGACCTTTCCGACCTTAGACTGCTCTGCCTGAATAAGCACACCCAAGATGGTTGTTGCGGCGCAACATCCTAACATTAAATTATTGACTTATGCTGAAGTAGAAGAAGTAAACGGCTATATTGGCAACTTTGAAGTCAAAATCAGGCAGAAGGCCCGTTATGTTGACATGACAAAGTGTACTGGTTGTGGCCTCTGTGAAACCAAATGTCCTACCAAAGTTAGCAGTGAATATAACCTGGGACTGGGTAAAAGACCGGCAATTTATAAACCTTTCCCGCAGGCGGTCCCCAATAAGCCGGTGATAGATCCTAACAGCTGTCGCAAGCTGAAGGAAAACAAGTGTGGCGTCTGTGCCAAGGTATGTCCTACCGGGGCTATCAAGTATGATGACCAGGACCAGATCCTTACCGAAAAATTTGGTGCCATTGTCATGGCTACTGGTTTTGACCTCTTTGATTGGACTCAGACTTATGGGGAATACGGTTATGGCCAGTATCCGGATGTAATTACCGGTTTGCATTTTGAACGCCTGGCCAATGCATCCGGTCCTACTGGTGGAAAAATCAAGCGCCCCTCTGATGGCAAAGTGCCGGAAAAAGTGGTTTTTATCAAGTGTGTTGGTTCCCGGGATGATACCAAAGGTAAGTCCTATTGTTCCAGAGCCTGCTGTATGTATACAGCCAAACACGCCATGCAGGTATTGGAAAAAATACCTAATTCAGAAGCCTATGTATTTTATATGGATGTAAGGACTCCGGGGAAGGCATATGAAGAGTTTTATCAGCGAGCAGTGCAAGCAGGAGCCCAGTATCTGAGAGGTCGGGTATCGAAAATTTATCCAAAAGGTGACAAGCTGGTAGTTAGAGGGGAGGATACCCTGCTGGGCAAACAGGTAGAAGTAGAAGCAGATATGGTGGTTTTGGCCACAGCGATGGTTCCCTCGGCTGGTTCTGATAAAATTGCACAAATTGTGGGCTTTTCCACTGATAAAGATGGATTCTTTACTGAAGCCCATCCCAAGCTGCGCCCAGTAGAAACCAATACTGCCGGGGTATTTCTGGCTGGTTGCTGCCAGGGGCCCAAAGATGTTCCTGACACCGTTTCTCAGGCCAGTGCAGCTGCGGCCAAGGTTATCACTCTGCTGGCCAAAGACCAGCTGGCAACCAACCCGCGGGTATCAGAAGTCAATCCGGCCCTTTGTTCGGGTTGTATGTTGTGCCAGCCGGTTTGTCCGTATAAAGCCATTGAAGCGCGTACCATCACTGAAAGAGGCCACCATGGCATGGTTGAAAGAGTTATCGCTGCCGTTAATTCCGGACTATGCCAGGGCTGTGGGGCTTGTACTGTTGCTTGTCGTTCTGGTGCACTGAACCTGAAAGGATTCTCCAATGAACAGCTCTTGGCGGAGGTGGATGCAGCATGTCGTTAGAAAATAAGCAGGACTGGGAACCCAAAATTGTAGGTTTTGCCTGTAACTGGTGTAGCTATGCCGGTGCCGATTCAGCCGGTGTCAGCCGTTTTCAGTATCCTGCTACGATTAGAGTAGTTCGGGTACCCTGTTCTGGTCGGGTTAATCCCCAGTTTGTCATTCGAGCCTTTCAGCGCGGGGCTGACGGTGTGCTGGTAGCCGGTTGACATCCCGGTGACTGCCACTATGCTAGTGGCAATTACTTTACCCGTCGGCGCTATTTGATTATGAAAAGATTGTTAGAATACGTGGGACTGGAGCCGGGGCGGTTTAAAGCCCGCTGGATTTCCGGCTCAGAGGGGCAGAAGTGGGCTGATACCATCAAAGAAATGTCTGAACAGATCAGGGCTCTTGGTCCCAACAGGAAGATGAGGGATGACAGATGATCAAACTGGTAGAAGAGCTGCGGGCAGAAGTGGCTCGTCTGCTTGCGGATGGCGAGGTCAAACTGGTTATCGGTTATGAGAATGGCTCTGATCCTACCCGGACCACTCCGCTGTTTGTGAAGTCGGCGGATCAGGTTCAACGTCTTACCTTTTCTCCCTTCGCCATCAATAATCTGGCTAAATATTTGCTGGATTATCAGCTTGGGGAAGGGAAAATCGGGATTATTGCCAAAGGTTGTGACTCCAGAGCCATAGTGCGCTTGTTGCAGGATAAACAGTTTCCGGCTGAGCGTTTGATGGTAATCGGAGTAAGCTGTCCTGGACAGCTGGATAGCAGAAAAGTTCTGGCTCAGATCGATCCCCTGGCTAAATTGGAGCGGGTTGAACTAAAAGGGGAAGAAGTAGTACTTGTGACCGATCGCGGCCAGTTCAGCCTTAAAAAAACTGACTACTTAATGGATAAGTGTAAGGAATGTGAAACTCCCAGGCCAGTACTTAGCCATAAATTTATCGGGCCCGAGCCTCCAGCAGGTAAAACTCCTGCCTATGAGGAAATTGCCCGATATGAGGCCATGAGTCCGGCGGAAAAGGCTGCTTTCTGGGATAAGCAATTTGAAAAATGCATCCGTTGCTATGCCTGCCGTAATGTTTGTCCGGCTTGCAACTGTCGTCAGTGTTGTTTTGATCAGGCTGAACCCAACTGGCTGGGGAAAGGGGTAAATGCATCGGAAAATCACATGTTCCAGCTGACCAGGGCAATGCATGTGGCAGGTCGTTGTGTGGACTGCGGTGAATGCGACCGGGTATGTCCTATGGATATCCCATTGCGCTTACTTAACCGTAAAGTCTTAAAAGATATTAAAGAATTGTTTAGTGTGCCCACGCCCGGGATTGATGATACTGCACCGGTGTTAGGGGCCTATCGGGCCGCTGATCCGGATGAATTCCACTAATATGAGGTGGTTGTTGATGGAAAACAGGTTTCTATCGGAAGCTAAACTGGACCAATTTCTGGCTGGGCTGGGGCAAAAGTATCAGGTAATTGCACCTGTGGAGGAAGAGGGGATAGTATTATTTAAGCCCTGGCAAAATGGACAGAAGATCACTTTGCGGGGCAGCAATTCCGTAGTTCCTCCCAAGGATTTCTTCTTTCCCCAGACCGAGACCATGTTTAAATTCAATGCCGCTGGTGATTGGGAAATTGAGCAGGCACCGGGTATTGGGCCCAGAGTGATTGTCGGCATGCGTCCCTGTGATATTATGAGCTTGAAATTGCTGGATCCGGTTTTCATCGGCGAAAAATTCAATGATGTCTATTATCGTGATAAAAGGGATAATACAGTTATTATCGGTGTCAGCTGTGAAGAGGTTAATCACAATTGCTTTTGCGCTGCCTATGGCAACTCCCCTGTTAACGGGGAAGGGGCAGATTTGCACCTGACCTGGCTGGGTGATGGTTACCTGGTCGAAGTTCTAACTGAACTGGGGCGCGAACTGGTGGAAAGTCAGTCTTCCCTTTTTACAGCTGCCGGTACAGATGCCCAGTCTAAAAAGGCCGAAAAAGCTGAAAAGCTTCTGGCCAAGCAACGGCCTGTAGATGTTGCCGGTGTCAAGGAAAAGCTGGATGAGATGTTTGAGCATCCCTACTGGGAAGAGATTGCCCCTAAGTGTCTGGGCTGCGGTGCCTGTACTTATGTTTGCCCTACCTGTCATTGTTTTGATATCGTTGACCATGTTTCCCATGGTTATGAAGGGGAAAGGTTCCGCTGCTGGGATTCCTGTATGTTTGCTGATTTTACCTGCATGGCTGGGGGGCACAACCCTCGACCCACGAAAAAGGAACGGGTCAGAAACCGTTTCCTGCATAAATTGAAATACCATAATGATCGTTATAATCTGCCGGGTTGCGTGGGCTGTGGCCGATGCCTGAGTAAGTGTCCGGTTAACATGGACATTACTCGTATTATCTCCGATGTAAAGGGTGTGAAATAAAGAATGTGCAAGAGCGCAAATCCTTTGCAACCCCATATAGCCACCATAACTAAAATTATTGATGAAACACCGGATGTTAAAACCTTTCAGGTGGTTTTTGATGATCCCCAGGTTTTAGATAATTTTGGTAACTTGCCAGGTCAGGTAGCCCAGCTGTCAGTGATCGGAACCGGGGAAGCCACGATTTCCATTACCAGCTCCCCTACCAGAAAGGGATTTCTGGAATTTTCTATCAAAAAGGTGGGTCGCTTAACTTCTGTTATTCACCAGTTAGAAGAAGGATCAAAAATCGGGGTAAGGGGTCCCTATGGAAACCATTTCCCCTATGAAATGATGAAAGGGAAGGACCTGCTTTTTATCGGTGGTGGTATCGGGCTGGCGCCTTTGCGATCCCTGATTGATTTCGTACTGGCAGATGAAAACAGAAAAGACTATGGTAAAGTGGAAATTATTTATGGGGCACGGTCAAAAGCCGACCTCTGTTTTAAGTATGATCTCTTCGATCGCTGGCCTAAAGCCAAGGATTGTCAGGTCTATGTAACTATCGACCGGCCGGAAGAAGGCTGGGACGGCAAGGTGGCTTTTGTGCCGGCTTATCTGGAAGAACTTAATCCCAGTTCCCAGAACAAAATCGCAATTACTTGCGGACCTCCGATCATGATCAAATTCGTGTTACAGGCCCTGGAAAAAATGGGCTATACAGAGGAACAGGTAGTAACAACCCTGGAATTAAAAATGAAATGCGGAATCGGAAAATGCGGGCGTTGTAACATCGGTCATAAATTTGTTTGTGTTGACGGACCTGTATTTACCCTGGCTCAGCTCAAACAAATGCCCAATGAGTTTTAAAAAATACCCCCTCCTCCATACAATGGAGTGAGGGGGTGCTTATTATGGCATTAGCATTTGTCAGGCAAAACAGAGCTAGCATGGGGAAAAGAAAACAAAAGAAAAAAAGCCGGGTGCTTTTCGGTCTGGTTTACTTGATTTCAGGATTAGTGCTGATCAGCGTGCACCTGTTAATGCGCCTGCAATAGAACCGACTAAAATGGCAGCTATGTTGCCTACCCAGGCAGAGATGGTCATTGCGGACCCGTAAAAAACTATACCGATGGCCAGTAAAAACAGGATGAAAAATACACTTAGCAACAAGGTATGATATAATATACGGTGTTCCACCCTATTACCGAGATACCAGCTACCAGAAAAGGCAGAACCGGCTAGAAAAAGAACTACGAAATAGTCAATATACGTTTCTGGAAGGGATGTAAACTTAAGGGCAAGAGCCAGCACGACTGTAAATATCAACAAGGAAAGAATAGAGATTATTGAGGCAACAGTGATTGCACGCCAGTTTAAAGTTTCATCCATCCTTTTCACCTCCCTGCTAAAAAATTTATGCATGGAACAGGAATATATAACTGCTTGGCAATAATGAAGGAGGTATGCCGGTGATTACCAATTATCAGCTGGGTAACAGCCTTTATTTAAATATTACCAATGCCTGTACCAATCGCTGTGATTTTTGCATTCGCAATACTACTCAGGGACCTGGGGAGAAAAGCTTATGGCTGGAAAGAGAACCTTTGGCCAGGGAAATCATTGCTGACTTGCCGGCTGATTTAAAGCAATTCGATGAGGTGGTATTTTGCGGCTATGGTGAGCCTTTAGTGCGTCTGGAGGTAGTAAAGGAAGTAGCAGCTTATCTAAGGCAACAGCAGGTGAAGTCCATCCGCATTAACACCAATGGACAGGCTAATCTTATTCACCGGCGCAATATTGTACCGGATTTGGTAGGGTTGGTAGATGTGGTTTCTATCAGCCTCAATGCGGAAAATGCGGAAAAGTATCAGGCTAAATGCCATTCTGTGTATGGTAAAGAGGCATATTCCGCTTTACTGGAGTTTGCAGCAGAATGCCGCAAACATCTTCCCAGAGTAATCTTGACGGTAGTGGATGATGGAACAGTAGATATCGGGGCCTGTCATAAAATTGCGGAAACCCTGGGTGTGGAATTGCGAATCAGACATTATTATCCCGAGTTTGCTTGAAAAAATCGCCCTGTCGGCTGGCAGGGCGATTTTGCATATTTACCTGTGAACAAGCATAGATTTTTTGGTAGGGAAAGGAGGGACAATATGTTGACCCTGGAAGAGGAAAGGGAGAACTACCTGGTTGTTTTGAGCAAAAACCCCAAGGATGTCTGGACCCTCTTGCGCCTGGGTTATGTTAGCACCAGGCTGAAAATTTATGAAGAAGCCAAGCATGCTTATGAAACTGCGTTAAAACTGGATGACAACCTTTATTTTGCCTATTATGGTCTGGGTTATATTGCCTGGCAACAACAGCAACTGGATCTCGCTAAAAACTACTGGCAAAAGGCGATCAAAATAAACCCTTATTATTTGCAGGCATTGTTTCGCCTGGGAGTAGTGGAAGCCGATTCCGGTAATTGGACGGAAGCGGTAAATTATTTTCAGAAGGTGCTGGCTATAGAAGGAGCACATATAAAGGCTTTGCTCTGGCTGGGAAAATGTTTAAATCTCCTGGGTAGATATGAGGAAGCTATTGCTCCTTTGACTCGGGTTACTGCTTTAAAACCGGAGATCGAATTTGGCTGGTATCAGCTGGCATTAGCTTATGCTGGTATAGGGGAAATCAGGGAAGCTGTCGCCAAAGTTAAAGAGGCAATCAGGCTTAATCCGCGTTTACCTCATTTATATGACAAACTGGCAAAATGGTTATGGCAATTAGGGTATGGACAGCAAGCGGAAACTGCCCATCGCCAGGCAGTAGAGCTTGCCCCTAATCTGGGCATATACTGGCGCAACTGGGGTTTGGCCTTATGGCGTACAGGACGCTGGCAGGAAGCGGAAGAGCCGTTACGAAAAGCAGTAGAGCTGGAAAAAGATAATGGTATAAACTGGTATTATCTAGGTCGGGTTTTGTATAAGGGTAAAAAAAATGCGGAAGCAAAAACAGCATTTGCAAAAGCTCTGGAATTGATGCCTTTCCATCAGGCCAGCAAAAGATATTTAAATCTCTTATCTAAAACCTAAGGCCTGATAATCTGTGGCATGGATTTGACCGGTAATTTCAACTTTTCTTGTTTTTTGCCAGTTTTTCACTGCAAGCTCGGTACTGTAACCAAAAATACCGTCAGCATTTCCTTGATAAAATCCCAGAGCAGAAAGGCGTTCCTGAACTAGGACTACATCAGCACCTTTTAAGTCCCGAAAAAGAGGTCGCCAGCTCCAG
The DNA here is from genome assembly GCF_002049255.1 of Carboxydocella sp. ULO1. Classification (NCBI taxonomy): domain Bacteria; kingdom Bacillati; phylum Bacillota; class Clostridia; order Eubacteriales; family Clostridiales Family XVI. Incertae Sedis; genus Carboxydocella; species Carboxydocella sp. ULO1. The sequence continues at coordinate 175,938 of NZ_BDLQ01000125.1, forward strand.
GAAGCAAAAGGATTGCCGATAATGACCACTGGTGTACCTGTTTTTACCAGTGGATATAAACGCTCAATATCCTGGTTTTTCATTCTAATACAACCGGCTGAAGCCCGCTGACCAATGGACCAGGGCTTGTTGGTGCCATGAATGCCATATTTACCCCAGGGAACATCTAATCCCAGGAACCTGCTGCCAAAACCGTTACCCCAGTTGGCAGATTTATGTATTACTTTCCAGTTGCCGATCGGGGTAGGCGAATTTTTTTTGCCTATGGCTACCGGAAATTGAACAAGGGGCTGGTTACCTTGCAGAGCTGTAATAGTACGATTATTAAGATCGATTAATAACCAGGTATTTTGGTTGGAGGCAATTGCTGGGGAAAAAGGAAAGAAAAGAAAAATTAACACATATAATATTGCTTTGCGCATTCCCATCACCCCTAATATTTTAACGCCAAAAAATTTTTTTATTCGGCAGGGATTTTACATAAAATATAGTAATTACCAATTAGGCGAGAGAAAGAGAAAAGGAGGTGAAGGAGAAATGAAAAAAGTTATGGTTAGAGCTGAGAAATGCCTGTCCTGCCATAGCTGCGAACTGGCCTGTGCTGTTGCCCATAGCCAGCAGAAAAATTTATTTCTTACTATATTGAATGGGGAAAAACCGGTTAACAGGGTACAGGTGGAAAAAACCAGCCAGGGTGCCATGCCTTTACAGTGCCGTCATTGTGATGATGCGCCCTGTTTACTGGCCTGTATGACCGGTGCTATCTACCGCGCTGGGGATGGGAGTGTACAACTAAAACGGGAACGCTGTGTCAGTTGCTGGATGTGCATTATGAGCTGTCCCTACGGAGTCATGTTGACAGAGGCTGAGGGGAAGGCAGTTAAGTGCGACCTCTGTCATGATACAGGCAAGCCATCCTGTGTTCAGGCATGTCCTACTCAGGCTCTTGTTTATGAGGAAGGGGAAGAGTTTGCTGCTGCAATAAGAAAAAATTATGCCAAAAATTTAATCTAGAGAGGGAGGTAAGCAGCAGCTTCAGAAAACTATACTATAATTGATTGTATTTAACTGTTTTGCTACATTAAAAGTATGGAACTATTATCCATTGGAGAAGCAGCAAAGTCCGGCAGGGTTTCGGGGAGCTGTTCAGGAATGCCAGAGAAACACGAGAAGAACAAATTTAGCATAACTGTGTGCGGGGAGTTTTTTCCGGAGATTTACCCGGCTCACCGGTCTTCGAAGTGGAGCCGGGGCGAAGAAGACCCGCTGACTACGGAGATGCGTCTCTTCTGTGCCTGTATGCGGTGGGCCTTTAACCGGCTCCTGGAAGGTACTTCCCGCCATGAAATCAAGAAGTCAGGACAAGAACTTTTCGGGCTGAACTCCCGCTATACGGATGATGCCAGACTTAAAGCACAGGCCCTGCTGGACTCCCAAACAGAACTGC
>NZ_BDLQ01000125.1:177394-178441 GCF_002049255.1 Carboxydocella sp. ULO1
TCGGGCCAGGAAGAAACTCAGCCTGGCTATGAGGAAACTGGCGAAGGCAGAGGAAAAGGGGGCTGCTTCAGAAGTTATTGAAAAGCTCCGCCTGGCAGTCAAGGGGCGGAACAATCGGGTGGTTTCACTCGCAAAGAGGCTGGCTGAACTGAAGGATTACCAGGAGAAGGGGACAATACCAGAGGTAGTCTTTGGGGGCAGAAGGCTGTGGGAAAAGGTCTGCCAGGGCCGGGCCGCCCGTGAAAAATGGCGGCACGCCCGCAGGAACCGCCTCTACTCCCGGGGAGACGAGAGCAAGGGAGGCAACCCCAACATTAAGATATTTTATGACGAACAGGACTTCCGCCTGGCGGTTTCCTTATCCCACCTTTCTGAACAGACAGGTATAGATAAACTTGGTCGCCCCAGGATGAGCCAGGCCCCCAGGGTTGAGGGCAAGTTGTGGCTGCCGGAAAAACACCGGGAACTGGTGCAGATATGGCTGGCCATGAAGTTACCCTATGCGGTAGAACTGATCCGCACCCTGGAAGGACGCTATTTGGTACATTTGACATTTGAAGTGGTCAGGGTGCAGGAACCGGACTTTGCTAAAGGTTGTCTGGCTATAGACACAAACCCTGATGGGGTAGCCCTGTGTAACGTTAGCGCTTCCGGCCAGCCGGAACCGTGGGCGGAGGGTTTCAGCGTTCCTTATCCCGGCAACCTGGGCAAGTACGAAGGAGAGTTTCAGGTTATCCCTTACCCGAACGGCTTTCTTTATATCAGAATACCAGACTTAGCCCATGCTTCCAGCTTCCGGCGTAACTACCTGATAGGCGTTTTAGCCAAAGTAGTGGTAGATATAGCTTTCTTTTTAGGCAAACCCATTGTTTTAGAAAACCTGAACTTTGGCAAAGACAGACTGGACACTAATAAAAAGTTTAACCGCATGGCTTCCAATTTTCCATTTGCGAAAATGGTAGGAGTAATGTATCGGAGAGCGACAAAAGAAGGGGTGCCTTTCAAGTTAGTATCACCCCGGCATACTTCAACCATAGGTTACTGGAA
>NZ_BDLQ01000126.1:0-414 GCF_002049255.1 Carboxydocella sp. ULO1
CTCCTTAGAAAGGAGGTGATCCAGCCGCACCTTCCGATACGGCTACCTTGTTACGACTTCACCCCAATCATCTGCCCCACCTTCGACGGCTGCCTCCTTGCGGTTAGCCCACCGGCTTCGGGTGTTGCAGACTTTCGTGGTGTGACGGGCGGTGTGTACAAGGCCCGGGAACGTATTCACCGCAGTTTGCTGACCTGCGATTACTAGCGATTCCGACTTCATGCAGGCGAGTTGCAGCCTGCAATCCGAACTGGGACCGGCTTTTTGGGATTTGCTCCGCCTCACGGCTTCGCTGCCCTCTGTACCGGCCATTGTAGCACGTGTGTAGCCCAGGACATAAGGGGCATGATGATTTGACGTCATCCCCACCTTCCTCCGGTTTGTCACCGGCAGTCTGCCTAGAGTGCCCACCTT
>NZ_BDLQ01000127.1:0-644 GCF_002049255.1 Carboxydocella sp. ULO1
TCATGGTATGCCTTCAAATAGGGCTCTACCGCCTCCAGCTCACTGGTACCGAAAAGCTCCGTTTCTTCCGGTTCGTTTTTGAAATGTACTATCGGGATAAATCCCCACGGATTTGACCGTTCTTCGCTAATCAGCCCCGGCGGGGCATCGCCTTCCACTAATACCATTACCTTATCAGTTGTTATACGCTGAGTAACCTGGTATTCCCGCCTCCCATTGTCCCATTTGTTCCGGGCCTGAATGGTGTAGGCAACTGGTTTACGGGTTAGCGGGTCAATCTCAATATCCGAAACCTGTTCAGGTGGGATAATGATAACGTCAATTCTGGTCTTCTCATCAGGATAAAGAGGATCATCCAATGCCAGATTAGCCAACATTACAAAACAATCTCCATCACGTAAGCAAAGCTGGTGGGTACGCTGCATCCGGCTTACCCACCTTGCAGCGTGTTTCTCAAGAACCGCTTGAGCCTCCTCATCTTCGCAATGGAAACGGGGCACTCCCATGAAGCCGGCTAGAGTATTGATAATGGGTTTGGCAAAGCCCGCACCAAGTTTATAGTCGTCGTGGGTATTGTGGTATAGCTGCCGGGCAAGCTCATAATCAACCCGGCTGCTGTTCAATACATAGGGCACATTCCAGCG
>NZ_BDLQ01000128.1:0-883 GCF_002049255.1 Carboxydocella sp. ULO1
GCACTGCCGCATTCAGCCTGGCACCCTCCCGCAGCTCCCGAAACTCCCGCAACTTTGGCAATTACCATGCCGATGCCGGAAGCGGTAAAAAGAGCCGCCACCTGTTCCTCTTCCGAAGCCTGCAATACCTCCGCTGCTGTTAACAGCACTCCAGGCAGTATGCCGCAGGAACCCGCTGTCGGCGCCGCCACGACCCTGCCCATCGCCGCATTCACCTCTGCGATCGCCAGGGCCTTCAGGATGGCTCCGTCCAGTACCGGTCCGCCCAGCAGGCGCCCTGCCGCCAGCGCCCTTTGCACCTTGCCAGCATCCCGCCCGCTCAGGCCGCTGACGGAGATATTATCCCCGCTCAGGCCTTTAGCCAGCGATTCCCGCATCACCTGCAGCCTGTGTTGCATCTCCTGCCATAGCTCCTCCTGGCCGCGCCCCAGTGCCTGAGCCTGATCGGTGAGAATCACCTGCCACAGTTTCTGGCCTGTCCGTTCCGCTGCTTCCACCAGCTCCTGTACTTTTAAATAGCTTAACATCTTATTTCCCTTCCTTTACAGTGGCTTAACGACAATTACATCCTGAATATTGGCTATCCCCTTGATTTTGTCAGCCAGAGATTCTGGACAGTTTTGGTCTGTCTCAATGATCATAATCGCCTCTGCTCCCCGCTGTTCCCGGGTCACTTTCATCTGGGCAATGTTAATTCCGCTTTCAGCCAGCAGGCCGCTGACCGCTGCGATCAGACCGGGACGGTCCCGGTGGGGAATGATGAGGGTATGGAACTGACCGGAAAAATCCACCGGGAAGCCCAGCAGATTGACCACCCGGATGTTGCCCCCGCCGATGGAGGAGGCGACCAGATCCACCACCTTACCGCTTTGTCCCCGCACTA
>NZ_BDLQ01000129.1:0-268 GCF_002049255.1 Carboxydocella sp. ULO1
TTGGCAAAGCCCGCACCAAGTTTATAGTCGTCGTGGGTATTGTGGTATAGCTGCCGGGCAAGCTCATAATCAACCCGGCTGCTGTTCAATACATAGGGCACATTCCAGCGGCCGGTGAGGATGGTGCCAAATTGGCCAAATATGTTTTGTCGCAGCTTAGATATTTCTCCGACGGCTCTTTTAAACCACTTTTGTTTAGCCATAAATCTTTACACCTCTCAATATCTCAACGCCATTCATATTGACGCCTATCATATCATCCTCAAGG
>NZ_BDLQ01000130.1:0-221 GCF_002049255.1 Carboxydocella sp. ULO1
TCCGTAGGAGGACGAAAAACCGACATGCATTGCTCCTTGAAAACCGCACAGAGTAAGGTAACACTCAACGATGCGAAGCATCTAAGAGTACTACGAGGGACAGCTTTTTGACTGCCGGGCTTTAGATACGTAGCACCGTCGCAAGCTTGCTTGCGGTAACGGTGCTAGTGAGAGCCGTAGGCAGACAAAAAGCTGGAACAGAGGTTAAGATACTAAGGGCA
>NZ_BDLQ01000131.1:0-1112 GCF_002049255.1 Carboxydocella sp. ULO1
ATGTCATTTCCCGAAGTCTATTCTTTACCCGTTTAACTGTTTCCGGGGCTAATCTGATTCCTACTCTGTCTTTCCCTCTGTACATGCTGAAGCCCAGAAACTTCCGCTTCCACGGCCTATCTACCGCACTCTTTGTCTCATTTACTTTGAGTTTTAACTTGTCCTCCAGGAAGGATTTAATGCTCTCAAACACCCGCTCTCCGGCTCGCTGACTTCGGACGTAGATGTTACAGTCGTCCGCATAACGCACGAATCTGTGTCCTCGTCTTTCCAGTTCCCGGTCCAGGTCATCCAGCATTATGTTAGCCAGCAATGGATTCAATGGCCCTCCCTGGGGAGTGCCTTCTTCGGTGTCCATTACTACTCCGTTGACCATTACTCCGGCCTGAAGATAGCGGCGGATAAGTCTTAGTACCCGCTTGTCTCTCACTTTGCGGGCAACACGGGCCATTAAGATGTCATGGTTTACCCGGTCGAAAAATTTCTCCAGGTCCATGTCTACCACCCAGGTGTATCCTTACTCTGCGTACGTCCTTGCCTGTCTGACCGCATCATGTCCCCTGCGTCCGGGTCTAAACCCGTAGCTGTACGGGGAAAACTCCGGATCAAAGATGGGAGTAAGCACTTGCAGGAGCGCCTGCTGGATTAGGCGGTCTATGACGGTTGGGATTCCTAATAGCCTTGTTCCGCCGCCAGGTTTCGGGTTTTCAACCCGGCGTACCGGTTGCAGCTTATAGGTTCCCGTGAGAAGTTCTTCCCTGATTCTGTCCCAGTGCTCCCTTGCATAGTTCCGGAGGTCTTTTACCGTGACCTGGTCGATTCCTGGAGCACCTTTGTTCTCCTCCACCCGTCTTAGAGCTGCCAGCATATTCTGCCTGGCTACCACCTTCTCCATCAGGTCATTATCATCACTTTCGCGGGATGGGCTCTCGGGTTGTGCCGGAGTTACACTCGGCCCTCCATGGGTCCCCTGCGGATTCACCGCTTCCTCCCCATGGCAGGCCCCATATGGGGTTTTCTGCTGTCTTTGTGTATCTCTCGAACGTGCCAAGTCCATCCCTCGCTTCGTGTTCGGCCCTTCACCAGTTTGACGTCAATACTGGCTACTATGA